>JBMOHX010000543.1:0-2559 GCA_049317625.1 Phycisphaerales bacterium | reverse complement strand
GCGTTGTTTGGTTGGTAGAAGAGTCATTCGCGGGCTTATTCCCGGCTGCACCTCGCGCGGCGTTCGCCGACTCGGGGACGGCTGTATTCATTGGTTCGGAGTGATGGTCATGAGGAGCATGGAACGGTGGCTGTATGCCGCGGTGATCGCGGCGGTGTTGGCGGGAGGAGGGATGGCGAGGGGGCAGTGTGGGGGGTGGCTGGCGGGGGACGCGGTGCCTGGGGTCGATGGGGATGTCTACGCGGCGGTCGAGTGGGATCCGGACGGCGAGGGGCCGGAGGGTGCGAAGTGGGTTGTGGGGGGGACGTTCGACTCGGCGGGCTGGGTGAGTGCGCGGAACATCGCGGCGTTCGACCCGGCCACGGGAGTCTGGTCCCCGTTGTCGACGGGAATGAGAGAAGGATGGCTCCTTACGGCGGTCTACGCTCTGGCGGTTCTGCCGAACGGGCAGTTGGTGGCGGGGGGAGTCTTCAGCCGCGCCGGAGACGTGCCGGTGAGCAATGTCGCCGCGTGGAACGGCACGACATGGGCACCCTTGGGCGCGGGGCTCAACAGCAGGGTATTCGCGCTCACTGCGCTTCCGAACGGCGACCTCATTGCAGGCGGAATGTTCACCACAGCGGGCGGGCAGCCCGCGAATCGGGTCGCTCGTTGGGACGGTTCGGTGTGGAGCCCGATGGGCGCAGGGTTCGGACGAGCCCCGACGACGACCGAGGCGGTCTACTCGCTCTCGGTTGCACCAAACGGCCAACCAGTCGCCTGCAGCTTGGTAGGCGTTTCTCGGGGCGTGCCGGTTCCGATGGTCGCGGTGTGGAATGGTCAGACGTGGGAGGCCCCCGGAGGAGGTCTTGAGGCGTTCGGGCGGGTGGCGGTGTCGCTTCCCAACGGCGACATCGTTGCTGGACTGCGTGTTATTCCGGGCTATCTGGACAGGATCATGAGATGGAACGGGGCAACGTGGTCGGTCATGGGCAACTCCCCGACCGGCCAGGCCCTTGCGCTTGCCGTTGGGCCTGGCGATCAACTCCTGGCCGGTGGGAGCTTTTCGAGCAGAATCGTCCGATGGAACGGGACGGCCTGGACGTCCCTTGCTCAATCGCCCAACGGCACGGTGCGTGCGATCACACGGTTGAGTGACGACTCTGTGCTGGTCGGGGGTAACTTCGGGCTCGTTGCTGGGTTGCAGGCGTCGCGTATCGCCAGGTGGGACGGAACCACGTGGACGGCGCTGACGGCGGGCACCTCCGCTATGCGGGCACTTGCGACCTCACCCGATGGCGACCTCATCGCTGGCGGAGACTTTACCCAGGTGAAAGGTGTTGCGGCCAATCGGATCGCCCGCTGGAACGGCGCGAGATGGGCGCCCCTGGGTTCAGGCTTGAACGGCCCAGTTCACTGCGTCATCGCCCTCCCTGGTGGGGACATCATCGCGGGCGGCGAGTTCACGCGGGCCGGGAGCGCGACTGCGAACAGGATCGCACGCTGGAACGGACGCGACTGGGTACCGATGGGCAGCCTCCCGCTGACCGTCACACACTTGCTTTCCCTCCCCGATGGTCGTGTGCTGGCGATTGGCACCAGATTCGAGCCGGGGGTTGGTGAGTTCGCGACCAGTCTCAACGTATGGCACGGTCAGTCGTGGACCAACAGCATTTCCGCTCCACGAGGCCTCACGTTCACGCTGTGGCTGGGTGCAGACGGCTCGATCATGGCAGGTGGCAGGTTTTCTAACCCGGATGGCTATCTTGGATGCGTCGCGGTGCTGACCGAGTCCGGTTGGGCCTATTCCGGCAGCGAACTGCACTCCGGCTCAGAAGTACGCGCGGCAATCCCGCGCGCGGGCGGAGGCTGGTGGCTCGGCGGAAAGTTCGCACTCCCTACCACAACGTTCTATCACGTCGCCACGTGGAACGGCCAGAACGTATCACCCGTCGGTTCTCCGGGCGGCACATTCATTCAGCCTTCGAAGGCGCTCGTCCTGCTTCCAAACGGCGATCTGATCTCTTCAAGCGGACGAAGCGCAAGCGTCCCCGCGGGCCAGGCGCTCGCACGTTGGGATGGGACAGAGTGGACTCCGTTCGAAGGCGGTGCGAATGGACCGGTGCATGCCATCGCCCTTCACAACGGAGAGTTGATCGTCGGCGGAGAGTTTGCACGCGTCGGTGACACCGCGTCCGCATCCTTCGCCCGCTACTCCCTCACCGGCATCCCGTTCGTCGCCTCGCACCCCGAATCACAGACCATCACCGACCACGACACGCTCACACTGAGCGCCACGCCCGCCTCGGGATACGACGGAGTCTCGGTTCAGTGGCGGCGCAACGGCGTCGCGATCGTTGACGGACCGGGCGGCGCCTCGGTCGGCGGCGGCACCGTGAGCGGCGCGACACGCGTGCTCGCGAGCCCGACAGATGGAACGCCCGCCGTGCTCACCATCGCCGGCGCGCGGATGAGCGACGCCGGAACCTACACCGCAACCTTCACCAACACCTGCGGCGACGTCACGACCCTTCCCGCGACGGTGGGGGTCGATCCGTGCCCCGCGGACTTCGATGCCGA
>JBMOHX010000542.1:0-2561 GCA_049317625.1 Phycisphaerales bacterium | reverse complement strand
CCGGAAGCGCCGCTGAATCCCGAGACCCGGACCAGGTAGCGCTGGCACGCGTTGAGCGGCACCGTCACGCGCGATTGCTGGCCGCACGCGTTGTCGTTGCACGCGATGGGGAGAATCTGGTTCGAGCAGTCCGTGTGCACGCTGAGCACGGTGTTGTACATCGGCTGGCCCGCGTTGAAGCAGAGGTGGGGCGTGCAGGTGTCGAAGGTGTAGTTGCCGCTGGTCGGCGGGTAGAACTCGTACCACACGTCGGGGCTGGTTGCGGAGCAGAAGGCGGTCCCGCCCGAGGCGTTGGCGCCGATCGTGCTGCCGTAAAGGAAGTCGTTCGGCCGCAGAACCGCGGGGGTTGCGCAGTTGTCGTTGTCCGGCCCTGAGGGGGTGCAGCCCACGGTGAGCTGCCCC
This sequence comes from Phycisphaerales bacterium, assembly GCA_049317625.1. Taxonomy (GTDB): domain Bacteria; phylum Planctomycetota; class Phycisphaerae; order Phycisphaerales; family UBA1924; genus JBEIUO01. Next base: position 2,159 of record JBMOHX010000542.1, on the reverse strand, counting down.
ATCCCTGTCTGACCGCTGACGCGGCTTCCGACGCGGATGAGGAACGACTGGCCCGCGCGGGCTTTGACCCGCACGTAACTCGGCTCAATACCCCGGTCGACGCAGGAACGGCCAAAGCACGGAAACGGTCCGGGGGCGCAGTTCCCCGTTGCGCACGCGAGTTCGGATGGCTCGATACACGTGTCGCACAGGATGCTGGTCACGGGCGCGAATGTTCCGTCGAGGCCGGTCTCGGCGGTCACATAGCCGTTGCAGGGTGCGACGTAGCGGAACCACACGTCCTGGAACGCCGGACAGCCGCCCAGGCCGTCGGTGCTCGCGCCGCAGTTCGTGAACGGGATCGTCCCGGTCGGGATCGTGAGGGCGTTGGCGCACAGGTCGTTCGCGGGAACGGGTGTGGGCTGCGACACCGTGACCGCGACGTTGCCACAATCCTGCGCGGTCGCTCCGGCCACGCGCACGTAGTACGTCACACACGGGCGGGGAGTGAATGTGACCTGGGACTGCGTGGTGCCGAAGCATGGCCCGCTCAATGCGTCGTCGTTGCACGCCACCTGGTACTCCGTCCCGGCCGGGCAATCCTCGTAAACCGAGAGGATCGTGTCGAACCCCGAGCCGCAGGTGTTGACCGTGACCGGCCCGCCGCAGTGGGGCGTGAACTTAAAGAAAACGTCCTTCGCGCCACCGCATGAGGAGACCCCGTCGCTGACCGAACAACAGTTGGTGCCGAGGTCAAGGTTCGGACCGATCTGGATCTGCTGCGCTCCGTCACACTGGTCGTTGGGGGGCGCGACCCCAACGAGCTGGAAACGCACGTTGTCGATGCCGCTCGTGAGCGTGGTGGGTGCGTTCGCGCCGAAGGTTCGGACGAACCCGAGCGTCATCGGGAGACTCCCATTGAAACTGGGGAGCGCCGGTCCTACGGGCGACAGTCTGACGAAGTCGGTCGGCACGAGGTTGAGGATGCACCGGGAGGTCCACGAGCTCCCCGTGGGCACACGCCTCCCCGCGGCGTGGTAGAGCACGCCGTTCTGCTGGATGAGGCAGGTGCTGAAGGGGCCGCCGCCGAAGAAGATGTTGTCCTCGTAGTAGTTGATCGCCGCGATGGGCGTGGTCACCGTCGCGTTGGTGAGCAGCCACGGCGCCGAGCATCCTCCCCCGCCGGGCGCGGGTGTATAGCTTATCGTAAGGCGATCATAACAACCAGGGTTCCCGCCCGTGGCGGTGATGGCGAGGCTCGACGTGGCCGTCCCCGTGGTGCAGATGACGGGCAGTGGGGTCCACGTCGATCCGAGCGAACACGTCGGTGTCTGAAAGAGTCCCGATGAACAGGACCCGAGCGGACACTGCGCGCGAGCGTCGGCGCTGGAGAGTGCCGCGAGTGCGGCACCCACCCAGGTCAGGAGATGTCGTGAACAGCGAATCATTTGTTTCTTCCTTCCTCATGGTCCCTGTCGCGGCGGGTACGCCGTCGCTGGATGTGCTCCGCAGGAACCTGTCCGGGTGGTTTCGCTGCCCGTCGGTGGACCTTTCACGGCGAGGGTCCGAAATCACGCCGGGGGCAAGACTGCCGAAATGTGTTAAGATCGTGTTCGTGCGCTGGCGCGCGGGAGGGATGAGGTGATGGACGACAAGACCTTGCTCACCACCACTCACCTGCTGGAGTCGCTGCGGGACCCGAGCAACCAGGCGATCTGGTCGATTCTCGACGGCCGCTATCGCCCTGTGTTGTTTGGTGTGGCGGTGAAGCACGGCTTGTCGCCGGAGGACGCGGCGGACGTCGCGCAGGAGGCCTTGCTGGACGTGGTTTCCGGCTACCGGGATGGGCGGTTTGACCGCTCCCGCGGGCGGCTCCGCACCTGGATCATGACCATCGGCCGGCGACGCCTCACCGACGTTCTGCGCGCCAAGTACCGGCGGGGAGAGGTGGGACCCAGGGCGGCCAGGGAAGCGGCGTCCGACGCGATCCCTGCGGATTCAGAGATCGACGAGGTCTGGAACCGAGAGGAGCAGGCCGAACTCCTGCGGGAGGCGATCGCCTGGCTGCTGGCGGACGAATCGACCGCGCCGCTCAGCCGGGAGATTTTCGAGGCGGTGTGCGTTCGCGGGGTACCGGAGAGTGTCGCGGCGGCGGAGCGGGGGATCGACGCGGTGAAGGA
>JBMOHX010000541.1:0-2565 GCA_049317625.1 Phycisphaerales bacterium | reverse complement strand
CGCTTCGACGTGATCCACGCGCACGACTGGCTGACGTACCCCGCGGGCTTGGCGATGAGGGCGGTGTCGGGGCGTCCGCTGGTGGTGCACGTTCACTCGACGGAGTTTGATCGCTCCGGGGCGAACGTGAACCAGCGCGTGTTCGACATCGAGCGAGCGGGCATGCAGGGGGCGGACCGGATCATCGCGGTGAGCCAGTTCACGAAGAACATCTGTGTGCGCCGGTACGGGGTTGCGCCCGCGAAGGTTGATGTGGTGTACAACGGGGTGGAGCGGGAGTCGCAGCAGCCCCCGGGGGACGCGCGGATCGAGAGCACCGACAAGATCGTGCTGTTCCTGGGACGCATCACGATGCAGAAGGGCCCGGAGTACTTCATCGCGGCGGCCAAGCGCGTGCTCGAGAAGATGGACGACGTGAAGTTCGTGCTCGCGGGGAGCGGGGATATGGCCCTGCGCATGATCGAACTCGCGGCGAGCATGGGGATCGGGCACAAGGTGCTGTTCACCGGCTTCCTGCGCGGGCGCGACGTCGAGCGGATTTTCCGGATGGCGGACTGCTACGTGATGCCGAGCGTGAGCGAGCCCTTCGGGATCTCGGCGCTGGAAGCGATCAGCCACGACGTGCCGGTGATCCTGAGCAAGACCAGCGGCGCGAGCGAGGTGCTGACGCACGTGCTGAAGGTCGACTTCTGGGATACGGACGAGATGGCGAACAAGATCCTGGCCGTGCTGCGGCACCCGCCGCTCTCCAAGACGTTGAAGGAGCACGGGGCCTTCGAGCTGCACCGTTTGACCTGGGAGGTCGCGGCGGAGCGCTGCGTCGCGAGCTACGCGAAGATGCTCGCGCCGCCGACTCGGTGAGTCGGTACCGGCGTGGCCGCGGGTTCAGCACATCGTCATGCCGCCGTCGACACAGACGGTCTGACCGGTGATGAAGCCGGCTTCGTCGCTGGTGAGGTAGGCGATGCAGGCGGCGATGTCGTCGGCGGTGCCGAACCGCTTCACGGCGATCATGCCCATCACGCCGTCGCGCACCTGCTGCGGGAGATTGGCGGTCATGTCGGTCTCGATGAACCCGGGCGCGACCGCGTTGCAGGTGATGCCCTTGCCGCCGAGCTCGCGGGCGATGGACTTGGTGAGACCGAGCATGCCGGCCTTCGCGGCGGCGTAGTTGGCCTGGCCCGCGTTGCCCACCACGCCGCTGGTCGAGGAGACGTTGATGATGCGGCCGAACTTGCCCTTCATCATCGCTCGAGCGCCGGCGCGGATGGCAACGAACGCGGACTTGAGGTTGGTGTCGAGGACCGCGTCCCAGTCTTCGTCGCTCATGCGCAGCGCGAGGCCGTCCTTGGTGATGCCGGCGTTGTTGACGAGGATGTCGAGGCGCCCGTGGGCGGTCGCGATCCCCTCGATCGCGGTCTGGACCGCGACGGCGTCACCGACGTCGAACGCGCACACCGAGGCGTGGCCGCCGGCGCTCTCGATCTGCGACTTGAGATCGTTCAGGGGTGCTTCGCTGCGGGCGCAGAGGACGACGTGGCGTCCGTCGCGTGCGAGGCGGGTCGCGACGGCGCGGCCGATGCCGCGTGAGGCCCCGGTGATGACTGCGATTCTCTTGGGGGTGTCGGTCATGAGTGGTCTCCGCGTGATTCAAAGAAAGCACGCGCGAGGTTCGCGCGTGCGGGGGACCGCTGCGGCGGGGCGTGGATCAGCCGCCGCCGTTCTTGCGTTTCTCGACCTCGGCCCGCGTCTCGGCGAGTTTGGCGGCCAGGGTTGCGGGGTCTTCCTTGAGAGCCTCGGCCATGTACTGGATGAACTGCTCTTCCGTGACCTTGTTGCCCCAGCCGGCGTTGAGGAGCTTGAGGCCTTCGAGCACGGCAAACACGCTGAACCCCAAAGCCGCGGGAGCTACTTTGGTGCCGGAATCGACCAGCGTCTTCCCCTCGGACTGGATGCCGACCAGTTCCGTTGGCTGCACGCCGAAGGCGGTCGCAACTGCGCTGGTCGCGATCGCCCGATCGATGCCCGACTCCTGCGCGATGCGGAACGCGACCTCGATCGCGGCGTATCGGACGAGTTTCGAGCTGGGGTCTCCGGCTGGAGCGCTGGAGGCGGGCTCTGCGGCATCGGCGAGAGCGGTGGATTTGGTGAGGTCGTCGATCGTCAGTCCGTCCCACTCATTGGCGCGGCTCTTCTTGCCGGGCGTGGTGCCCATGCCATCGAAGACCCACGTGCCGCCGTTGCTGAGGACGTTGAACCCCACGAGGTATGACCCTCCTGGTTCCTGGAACGCGAGGACGACCTGGCCCCCCGTTGAAGGCAGCGCGTCACCCGGCATCTCCGACGTGTAGACCACGCGGACGGCTTCGAGGCGCTTGACCGATTCCTCCCAGTCGCCGTTGCTGACGAGGGTGTCGAGGTCGGCCTTCGCGGCGGGAGCGAGCAACGCTCCAAGCTTGTCCGCGTCGCCTTTGGCGAAGCTGTCGCAGAGCCCGATCACTGCCTTGGCGAGGGACTCGTCGATGGTGGCCCGGTTCTGCGGGAACTGGACGCGGGCGTCGGGCT
>JBMOHX010000540.1:0-2566 GCA_049317625.1 Phycisphaerales bacterium | reverse complement strand
GAATCGGGGTGGGCTTCTGGGCTGCCGCTGCGGCTGTCGCCGCCTTCGGTGGACCAGATGCTGCCGCTGCCGCTGTGACGATCGCCTTCATTGGACTCATGTCTCTTGGGGCTGCCGGTCTTCTACTCCTCGTTCGGGCAAGCGATGTGATGGCCCACCGACGCAAAGCCCGGGACATAGCACGGCGGGCAGAGCAGACCGCCGTTCGGTCCCTTCGCGACAATCTCGCCGCCGCAGCGGCGTACTCGGTCGTTCGAGCGGGGCAGCCAATGTTGGCTCTACCCGACACACATCCGGTCATCCGATCGATCGCGGCCCGAGTCGGTTCGGTGAATGCGCTCCTGGAGCCCGCGAACCCGTTCTGGCAGGATCACCCAATCTTCGACGAGGCCTGGTGGGCGGTCGCAACTGGCAACGAGGACGCTCAGCCAAGGCCGGGGGCACGGGTACGTGAGGAGAGCCGTGCCCGCTTCGCGGCGTGGATTGAGGGCGTACGGCTGGCTGACCCAGCGACCTACCACGCCTTTGTCCACTGGCGTCAGCAACAGGAGATCCTCGCCGCCCAAAAGCAAACGCTGGCGGAGCAGCAGCGGATCGCTGCCCAACAACTCGTGATGATCGCTCAAAACGAATCGATCCAGCGGAATCAGGTCGCGCAGATCGACGCCATCAATGCCGCCCGAATCGAAGCAGCTCAACGGGACAATCGCCGGTTCTACCCGTGACCGAGCTCAGTTGGCACTCTCGCATTACCGCCGCGAGCCCACCGCCTGCCGGCGTCCAGCGCGCAATTGGGCCCGCGCCAACTGACCTAGCGCTTAGCTCCGGGCTCTATCGACACTCGCCTGCGGACCGGTCGAAGCGCGTTCCACACATTTCGGCCCGGCGCTGCGCCGCGCACGGGCACTGAACCGGTTCAGAGCCAACTCCTCTGCGGCTCTGCTGGGTCCCGAAGTGGTAAAGCCGGTGGGGTCTCAAGATGATGGGCAGGTGCCCCCTTCCTTGCGCACTGGCGCCCCGGGTTAGTCGTTGGCTTTGTCAGCGGCCTTGCGTTGGTGGTCGGCCCAGGCGAGAGCGTCGGGGCCCTTGACGAAGATGCCGCCGAAGCGGTCGAGGTCTTCCGCAAGATCGCCGGTGGGTTCGTCGGTGACACAGGCCGTGCGTTCCTCGGCGACGCTTATCATCGGAGTGCTACGTGCCTCGGGGAAGCCGAGGACTCCCCAATAGAGGCTCACGGTGCACGGGAGCGGTGTTCCGGGAGTGAAGCGATCAAGGACCTTGGTGAGGTCGTGGGTCCAGACGCGCTGGGTCTCGCCGTTGAGAAGGAGGGTGATCCATCCGTCGGCCTCGACGGCAGTGACCGTGGCACGTGCAGGTTTCGTGGTGGGGTCGCTGTCGCTGCCGCTCTTCATTCCGGGGATCCAGTGCAGGCAGTGGCCGCTACGGAACGAGTTGCAGCCTGCTGCAGAGGCGGCAGGTCGGGCGCTGGGGCTGGTCACGGTGTCCTCTTGTGGTGGTGGTCGGTGGGCGTCGAGGCCGAGTCCGGGGATCCGGCGTCGCTTCGGCCCGCCGGGGAGTGGCCGGTCGGGGGTCTGCTCGTTCATGAGATGGCTCCTTGTGGGCACTGAGGTGCGCCCGAGCGGACAACGTGGACCGCCCGGTCGTCGCGGAACGTGACCAGGAGCTGGCACGGCTGAAACCCGCCGGCGGTCCAGGTGCGTGCGGCCCACGTGGCGGTGCTGGTGGGGTCGTCGCGTTCGGAGCGGAGGGGAGCCGGGAGCAGTGCGAGCTGTCCGGGCAGGTAGCCGGGGTAGTCGGCAGTGATACCGACGGCCCGAGTGACCTCCGCCAGGGTCATTCCAGGCCGGACCCGAGCGACCACCTCCGGGGTGAGGGGGCTCACGCCGTAGGGGACCTCTGGTGTGTCCGCAACGAGCGTCGGCCCCGCCTCGGCTAACGGCGTGCCGTCGACCACCTGCGGCGCGGTGGGCTGCGGATCAGCGACCACGGTGGTGGGCGCCGCGGTCGTTGATGGTGGTGCGGTGGCGGGGGGTGCGCTGGCACTCCCTGGGGTGGGCGCGTGGAGGCGTCCGGCAACGAAGTGGGCTGCGTCAGCGGCGAGCGGTCGGATCCGCTCCCACGGGACGAGCTGTGCGACCCCGGCGAGTACCGCTGCGGTGACCACGAGCGGCACCAGACGATGTAGTGCCCGCAACGCGGTCTCCGCGAGGCGCAGCACTACCTGTCCGGCGCCGAGTGCCACGGCCCCGGCTGCCGCGAGAGCGCCGATCGCCCCGTCGGCCGCGATGCCGCGAGCGACGCCCGACATCTCCCGGGTGGCCGCCGCGACTGTTGACAGGCGCGCCGCCCACCGCCCCGCGGTGGTTGGTGGGGGGTCGCAGTTGACGACGGGGACCTCGATGGTGGGGGCGTCGTGAATGTCCGGGTAGCCGTTGCGGCCTCCCGGCCACACCGCCTCCGGTGGAGGCGGTGTGCCCGGTACGCAGCGGTTCGGGCGCCGCCAGTTCGTATGGTCGTAACGCACCTGGCTGCCGGTCGTGCCGCC
>JBMOHX010000539.1:0-2570 GCA_049317625.1 Phycisphaerales bacterium | reverse complement strand
CGCGGGCGCGAGTACTGATCACGCGCTGAAACTCCCGTAGTACCGCACGCCACTCGCGGGCGGAGCCCGCGTATGACCCATCCGCCGGGAGGCGGATGCCACGGCTTCTGCGGCAATACCATGCCCACGTGAAGCTTGTGCCCCCCCACCAGCTCTGGCTCGGCAACGCCGGCTCCTGCTCCGACCCCCGGCGCCTCCATGCCGCGGGCATCGCGGCGGTTGTCGAACTCGCGCTCGAAGAACCTCCCGCCAAGCTCTCCCGCGAGATGCTCCACCTCCGCTTCCCTCTCGTCGACGGCGGCGGTAACCCCACATGGCTCCTCCGCGCCGCAATCAATGCCGTCGCCGGCCTCATCGCCGATGGCCAGCCGACGCTCGTGTTCTGCTCGATGGGCATGAGCCGCTCCCCCGCCATCACCGCCGCGGCAATCTCGAGGGCCACGGGCCAGCCCCTGTCAGCCGCGCTCCGACAAGTCGCCACAGCAACCCCCACCGACATCTCCCCCGCCCTCTGGGCCCAGATCCAGGACGCTCTCACGACGAAGGTGCCCTCCTGATTTTCGCTTTTCGCTTTTCGCTCTTCGCTTTGGCTTCATAAGGTTTCCCATGCCCCAGAAGCACTCCACCGCCGACATCGCGACCCTCTTCCCCAACCTCATGGACATCAAGGACGCCGCGCTCCGCGACAAGGTCGCCGCGGTGTGGAACGAGGCGCTCACCACCGGGTGCGGGGGCAAGGGGTGGACGTTCGACGAGATCCGCGCGATCCCGTTCACGCTCCTCGCGGGGAAGATCGACCTCCGCTTCGTCGAGCACCTCAACAGTTGCTGCAAGCAGTGCATCGCGATTACGAAAGTGCTCAACGAGGTCTTCGGTGCCCGCGTGCCCATCAACCTCGACACCCTCATCGCCGGATCGCTGCTCGCGGACGTCGGAAAGATGCTCGAGTTCGACAAGGACGCTTCCGGCAAGGTCATCAAGGGCTTCTACGGCGACATGCTCCGCCACCCCTTCAGCGGCGTCGCCATCTGCTACAAGCACGGCATTCCACCCGAGGTGATGCACGTCGTCGCCACCCACAGCCACGAGGGCGACAAGGTCGAACGAACCATCGAAAGCTGGATCTTCCACCACGCCGACTTCATCGACTTCGATATCGCGAAGGTGCTGGGGAAGAGGGCGCAGTAAGCCCTATCATCGAGGGTGCAGCCCCCCGCAGACGGTCTCATCTTGCAACGGATGGTTGACGCAGTGGAACAAGTCCGCAAACGGCTGCTGCTCGCGACATCGGCCCTCCAAACCGCGAAAGTCCCACACGCGGTGATCGGCGGCAACGCCGTCGCTGCCTGGGTCGCCACCGTCGACGCCGCCGCTGTTCGCAACACCCAAGACGTCGACATCCTCATCCGCCGCAGCGACCTCCCAGCAACCCGAGCCGCCCTCGAAGCCGCCGGATTCGTGTATCGCCACGCCGCGAGCCTCGACCTCTTCCTCGACAGCGCCACCGCCAGCCCCCGCAGCGCGATCCACATCGTCTTCGCCGACGAAACAGTTCGACCCAACGAGCCCGCGCCCTATCCCGCGGTCACCGAATCGACCGACCTCGGCGGCTTCACCGTCATCAACCTCGACGCCCTCGTCCGCATCAAGCTGACGGCCTTCCGGCTCAAGGACCAGGTCCACCTTCAGGACCTCATCGGCATCGGTCTCGTCGATGCAACGTGGCTCCCGAAGCTGCCCGCCGTCCTCGCCGAGCGCCTCCGGACTCTCATCGACAACCCCAACGCGTAGCTACTCCCCCTTCTTCACCGTCCGCAACGCCCGTTTCACGATGTACGCCGTCTCCGGCCCGTCGCTCCGCTTCAACGCGTCCCGCGTAAACCGCTTCACCCACGCCGCGCCCGCCTTCGTCTTGCTCGCGTCGTTCAACCAGTTCGCGGCGGAGTTCTGCACGTACCGCGACCCATCCGCCATCACGCACGAGAGCAGAGACTCCGCCGCCCACGGCTCCGCCTTCAGCTCCGCGATGTGCGAGCACCACACTCCCCGCGGCCTCGTCGCCTCGATCGCGCACCGCCGCACGTTCGCATCCGGGTGCGTCGCCCACTCCCGCAGCGCCCCGATCGCCCCCGGCACGTCCGCCGCCACCCCCGGCCTCAGCACCATCCACGCGATCTCCCGCACCCCCATGTGCCCATCCGCGGCGTACGGCCTCACCACCTCCATCCGCGCAACGATCTCGAGCGGCGCATCGACGGCCACCATGAACGCCGCCCACTGCCGCGGAATCTCCGAGACATGCGAGGCGAAGTACTCGATGAGATCGGCGCGGGCGCGAGCATCAGGGGACTGCGCGTGCAGGTGAGCCGCGATCGCGCGGTGACGCTCCATCACACCCCCGCCATCCTTCGAGAGCTTCGCCGCCACCGCCCGCGCACTCTTCGCTAACTCCGCGTGCCCTCGCGATGACAGCACTCGCTCAGCAAGCACCGCGAGGTCAACCGCGAGCCACTCGGAGAGCGTGATCGTGGGCTCTTCGCCCCGGTTGAGCCGCGTAAGCACCGCCTTCG
>JBMOHX010000538.1:0-2591 GCA_049317625.1 Phycisphaerales bacterium | reverse complement strand
GCGATGCTGGTGGCGTTTGTGGCGCTCATCGCGATGTTGAACTGGCCGCTCTCGGCGCTCGGCGAGCTGGGGCCGATCGCCCGTTGGCGGGCCGAGAACGGGATCCCGCCGTTCTCGCTGCAGATGCTGCTGGGCGTGGTCTTCCGGCCGATCGCGTGGCTGATGGGTATCCCGTCGGCGGACGTGGGGACCGCGGGGACGCTGCTGGGGACGCAGATCATCGCGACCGAGTTCATGGCGTACATCGGGCTCTCGAAGCACGTCGCGGAGCACACGATCAGTTCGCGTGGCGCGCAGGTGTTGACCTATGGGCTCTGCGGGTTCGCGAACCTGCCGTCGATCGCGATCCAGATCGGCGGGCTGAGCGCGATGGCCCCGGAGCGCCGCGCGGACCTCGCGAAGCTCGCGCCCAAAGCGATGGTGGCCGGGGCGCTCTCGTGCTGGATGACCGCGTGCGTGGCGGGCCTATTTATCGACTGATCGCGGCGACGCGATCGAGGATGTCGAGCACGCCCCGGACTTCGGGGAAGGGCGAGATGTAGTCCGCGTGCCGCTTGAGTTCTTCTTGTGCGTTGGAGGGGCAGGCGAAGAACGCGACGTGCTCGCGGATCGCGAGGTCTCCGGTGGTGTCGCCGATCCCGACGAGCCGGTCGGACTCGAGGCCGGTCATCTGCTTCAGCCGCGCGATCCCGGAGGCTTTGCTCACGTGGGCGAGATCGCAGTTGACCCAGGCGACCGTGCTTGAGACGCGGAGCGGCCAGCCTCTCTCGGTGAAGCGATCGATGAGCATCGGCTTGAGCGACATGAGGTAGGCGGTGTCACGGTGCCAGAGGGAGATGGACGCGGACTTGCCGGGCTGCACGAGCACGCCGTGGGGGAGCAGGTCCTTCTCGATCCAGCGCTGGGCTTCCCGTACGCCTTCGAGCTGCGCGGGCGTGATGGCGGGGTCCATGTGGTAGCTGTGCGAGGAGAGGTCGAGGACCCACACGCCCATCTCGCAGACGCACGGGAGCCGGTCGTTGCCGATGAGGCGGCAGATGGCCTCGGCGTATGGAAGCGGTCTGCCGCTGCAGAGGGTGACGAGCGGTCGGTCGCGGTCGCGCTTGGCGCGGACGTTGTGGTCAGCGACCTTCGCGAGCAGCTCGGCGTCGAGGGGGCCGCTGGATTCCGGCCCGAGGCAGCCGTCGATGTCGGAGATGACCGCGTCGAATCGCTTGTTGCTCATAGGTCACCATCCTACGAACACGGAGAGCACGTTGGCGTAGTCGTCGGTCCAGGCTGGATACTCGGGTTTGTCGAGGAGCGGACGCCAGAGCGGGAGAGAGCTGAAGGGCGCGAACTCATCGGGCGTACGACAGACGACGACCCAGTTCGAGTCGTTCTTGCCCTCAGCGGTTTCTTCCCTTGAGATGACGTCATCGACGCGCAGGTACGCGAAGCGATTCTCTTGCGCGGCGAGCCTCGCGAGGACGGGCGCGAGATCGAAGTAGCGGTTGGAGATGTGGAACGCGAGCAGACCACCCGGGCGTAGCTTCGAGAGGTACATCTTGAAGGCCTCGCGGGTGATGAGGTGAACGGGGATGGCGTCGGAGCTGAAGGCGTCAACGGCGATGAGGTCGTACGAGGCGTCGGGGCGTTTGGACATCTCGATCCGGCCGTCGCCGAGGAAGAGACGGATCTCATCGGCGAGGGAGGAGCTGAGGTAGGTGAAGAGTTCGGGCGCGCGGGCGATCGCGACGACCTGGGGGTCGATCTCGTAGAAATCGAGGGTGGTTCCGGGCCGTCCGTATGCCGCGAGAGATCCGGAGCCCATCCCGATGAATCCCGCGTTGCGGAGGCGGTGTTCGGAGAGCATGAGCGAGAAGACGTCGCCGATGGGCCCGGTGGGGTGGTAGTAAGTGGACGGGATCAGGTGGCTCATCGCGATGCGTTGGTCGCGGGTGAAGCTTTGGCGCGGGGAGAAGAAGAGGGCGTCGCGGGTCGCGGGGCCGTCGGTCGGGAGTCCTTCGCTCGGAGCCGGGACGTGCTCGCTCTTCACCTGGATGCCGTGGATGGTGGTGCCGTGGTAAAGCATGCACCAGGTCGCGCCGGGGTTCTGCGCGACGCGGTGGACGCCGAAGAATGTCCTGGACTGGTGGAGCACCGCGCCGCCCGTCGCGACGTACTGCGAACAGACCAGGAGCACTGCCGCGGCGGCGCCGAAGCGGACCGAGCCGCGGCCCAGGAGTACCAGCGCGACGAAGAGGCAGGGCAGCCCCGCGCGGAGGGCGCTGGCCACGACGAAGGAGTCCGCGTGGACCAGGCGGCCGATCTCGTGAAGACACAGGGCACGGGCGCCGCATTCAAGGCTCTACGCGATCCCGCCTCGCGCTTCAACATACTGGGATCCTACATCTTCGTTCTGGACATGGCGGCCACGCGCTGGTCGATCCATCGTTCCCGACCATGCCGGGCCGAGATCTGTCCGGCATGACCGATGCGATTGACAGGAGTTATATCCGCGAGCTTCTCTCGAAACTGGAAAGCGGCGATACCGCTTCGATTCTCTTATTCTGGCGCGCCAACGTCAACGAAGTGCCGCAGCGAAAGGC
>JBMOHX010000537.1:0-2594 GCA_049317625.1 Phycisphaerales bacterium | reverse complement strand
TTTAAGCCCTATGTGAGTCTTTTAGTTTGAAAGAATGTTTGAAATAAAAAAATCCGACAGACCGGGCCTCCCGGCCGACGACACGGGGTACGGCTTCGACAACATCGCCGACGTGCTCTCCGTTTCCCCGCTCTCGCTCGAGCAGTACCTCGAAGCGGCCGAGCGTGCGGTCGAACTCGCGCTCGGGCCCGAGGTCTCGATCTCCCGAGAGCCGCGACCGCTGCACCCGCTGGTGGGCAAGGGCGGCGGCAGCCCGCTCCCCGGCGGCGGGTACTTTCTCTACAGCGCCGGATCCGTCGAAGGGACATTTGTCGCGCCCCTAACGGGCGAGTACCTCGTCAAACTCTCCGCGTGGGAGACACACGGCGGAACGGAGAACGCGCGGATCAGCCTGCGCGTGGGCGGCAAAGAACGCGCCGAGTTCTTCGTCGAGGGCACCCAGCAAGAACCGCAGGAGTTCGCCTCCCGCGTCAAGCTCCGAGCGGGCGAGCACCGGATCGCCGCCCACTTCACCAACGACTTCTATGAGAAAGACGTGGCCGACAGGAACCTCGCCGTCGAGTGGATCGGCGTCGCGGGTCCGCTGGACGAGTCCACCACCGAGCGACCAACCGCGTGGAATCGCATCTTCAACTCGGCACCCGACGCGAAGGACGACTCGGCCCGCGCCTCCGCCATCCTCTCGCGGTTCGCAGCCCGCGCCTACCGCCGCCCGCTCGCGGAGCCCGAGGCCGCCGCGCTCGCCGCGTTCTACGAATCATCGCGCCATGACGGACAGTCCTTCGAGGGCGCGATCCGCGCTGGACTAACTGCCATCCTCATCTCCCCGAACTTCCTCTACCGCACCATCGCGAACCCACACCCCGACGATCCGGACTTCACCTACGAGCTCTCGCCGCACGAACTCGCCTCACGCCTCTCCTACTTCCTCTGGAGCAGCGCGCCAGACGATGAGCTTCTCGCCCTCGCCGCGGAAGGAAAGCTCGCCGAACCGGACACGCTTCGCGCTCAAGCCCGACGCATGATCGCCGACGAGCGTTCCTCCGCGTTCGTCGGCAACTTCGCCGGCCAATGGCTCCAACTCCGTGCGCTGGACTCGCTCGCACCGGACTCCTCGCAGTTCCCGGAGTTCGACGCGAGCCTCCGCGATTCCATGGCCCGCGAGGCCCGCCTCTTCTTCGCCGACGTTCTCCGCGGCAATCGGAGCATCCTCGAGTTCATCAGGAGCGACTCGACCTTCGTCGACAGCCGGCTCGCCGCGCTCTACGGGATCGAGGGCGACTTCAGCACCGACTTCCGCCGCGTCGCCCTCCCGCCCGACTCGCCCCGCGGCGGCGTGATCACCATGGGCGCGGTCCTCGCGGTCACCAGCAACAGCACCCGCACCAGCCCCGTCAAGCGAGGGCTCTACGTGCTGGACCAAATCCTCGGCGCACCTCCCCCACCACCACCCGCGGACATCCCGCCCCTCGATCAGACCCACCTCGACAAAGCAAACCCCTCGCTCCGCGAGAAGCTCGCCGCCCATGTCGCGAACCCCACGTGCGCGGTCTGCCACAACCGCCTCGACCCCATCGGCTTCGCGCTCGAGAACTTTGATCCATCCGGCCGCTGGCGCACGAGTGACGCCGGCAACGAGATCGACGCCCGCGGCACACTCCCCGGCGGCGAATCGTTCGATGGCCCGCGCGAACTCAAGGCCATCTTGCTCGCCAAGAGCGACCAGTTCGTCGAGGCGTTCGCCGCGAAGCTGCTCACCTACGCCATCGGGCGCGGCATGGAGCCCTTCGACCGCCCGGCGGTGCGCGCGATCGCCGCCAAGACCCGCGAGAACGGCGACCGCTTCGCCGACATGATCGAGACCATCGTCCTCAGCGACACGTTCCGGACCTGCCGCGGAAGGGAGATCCCCGATGAGTAGCCCACGCAACCCGCTCTCGCGCCGCACCGTGCTCCGCGGCATGGGCGTCACGCTCGCGCTGCCTTGGATGGAGGCCATGACCGGGGTCGGCCGGGCCGCCCGCGCGATGGCGCCAACCGCCGCGCCACCCCTGCGAATGGCGTGCGTCTTCATGCCAAACGGCGTGAACTACGACTGGTGGGAGCCCACCGGCGAGGGCGCGGCGTACGAGCTCTCCCGCACGCTCGAGCCCCTCGCGGGCGTGAAGCAGCACTTCAACATCATGACGGGACTGACGCTGGACAAGGCCCGCGCCAACGGCGACGGCCCGGGTGACCACGCCCGTTCGTCGGCCTCGTTCCTCACCGGGCACCAGGCCCGCAAGACCGCCGGCAACGACATCCGCATCGGGGTGAGCGTCGACCAACTCGCCGCGAAACAGACCGGGGCCTCGACGCGCCTGCCCTCGCTCGAACTCGGCTGCGAGAACGCTCCGAACTCCGGGAACTGCGATTCGGGCTACGCCTGCGCGTACGTGTCGAACATCTCCTGGCGCGACGAGACGACGCCGATGTCCAAGATCGTCGACCCCGCCGCGGCCTTCGAGCGCCTCTTCGGCGACGCGACCCAGGCCGCGGCCAGAGCTGAGCGACTCGCGCGGCGCAAGAGCGTGCTCGACTTCGTTCGCGCCGAC
>JBMOHX010000536.1:0-2607 GCA_049317625.1 Phycisphaerales bacterium | reverse complement strand
GCCTTGAGAAAGGGCGCGCCGTGAGCGAATCCGACGAATCTCAAACACCACCGAGCACAGGACTTGTGCTGCTCGAACAGGTTCTACGCGAGGGCGCACTCCAAGGCGACAGCGAACTCTGGAGCACCCTGAACGCGCGCATGAGCGCGGCCTTCGCGAAGGCCGAACGAGAGGGAACAGGATCCGAACTCGCGAAGGCAAAGGCCGCGTGGCGCGAGACCTCCGCGGTGATTGAGGCTCTGAAGAAGTTGCCCCAAACCCAGTGAACCACTGGACGAATCCCTGAACTTTCGTCGCAACAGGCCCGGGCGACCTGCGACAACCATGTGTTCGTACACACTCAACTCTCACAAAGGAGATTGCACATGGACATCTCGAATCGCAGCAACTACACCGCCCCGGCACCCGCGAGCGTCGCGAGCGGCAACTTCGCCTTGAACGCCGTCGCGACGGTGGCGGGTGCAGGACTGAATGTCGTGGCCCCGGGCCTTGGTACATTCGCGAACGCGCTCGCGGGCGGCAAGAGTGGCGCTGATATCGACCTTGGAGAGGCCTCCCGAGAGTTCGGCAGCTTGCTCCGGCTCCAGATGCAGGTCCAGCAGATGTCAACCCGGTTCCAGTCCGAGACCAACATCGCGAAGACCGCTCACGAGTCTCAGATGGCTGCGGTCCGGAACATCAAGGCCTGATCGGCCGCGCCGCGATGGAACCGGCCCGATCTCATCCACCCGCACCCAAGCCCAGCCTCGCCAAGAGGTTGGGTCTTGGCGCGGACACCCGGTGCCTCTCCATCATTGGCGAAGCCGGGCACGCGTGGATCGCCATGGGCCAGCCGGCCCGTGCTCGGGTCGCCTTCGAAGGGCTCGTCTCGCTCACGCCTGATGACCCGAGTGGATGGTTGGGTCTCGCCCAAGTCGCTCTGGACCTGAGCGAATGGAAGCAGGCGGAACTTGCGGCCGCGGAAGCGACTCGCCGGCCCTACTCAACCCCCGCGACGGCGGCGCTGGGCTATCTCTTGCGGGCCCGAGCTGCGATGGGAATGAAGAAGCACAAGGACGCGATTCGGTATCTCAAGACAGTCGTGGAACTGGAGCCCAAGGGCGAACTTGGAAACCAGGCGAAGAGTTTGATCGATCGGCTTTCCGAAAGCCGAAACCCCGGTCCGGGCTGACGCCAGGATTTGAGGATTCGGGGATTCACTCAGCAAGGAGCAAGCAATGTCATCAGTTCGACCCACGGGCCCCAACGATCCCACCCCCATCGGCAATCTCGGGGGCGCGAAGGGCGCGGAAGAAGTCCGATCAGCCCCGGGTGCCTTCAAACTCAGTCCGAAGCAAGCCGCCGCGTCCACTCCGGAGGTCGGCGCTACTGCCGTTGACCCGATCGTCCGCCGTATCAAGGAGCGGATCGCGAGCGGCGGCGACGGGGCGGAGGCACTCAACGAGATCGTCGAGTCAGAAATCACGGCCTCGACCGGGAAGCCGGCCCCGAAGGCGATGGTGACGTGGGTGTCCGACTCGATCCGCGAGGATCCGGAGATGTCCAGGATCCTCGCGCGTCTGACGCGTGAAGCACAATCTTGAATTTGCTGCAACGGTTCGCCTGGGCCAACGAGAACCAGTCAGCACTTGGAGGCTCGCCATGATTTCCTCAGTTGTTGATCTCTCTCAGATAATGGCCGCGACGGGCGGCAACCCGATGCTGGCTTCGCAGCAGTTGAACCCCGCTGGCACGTCGGGAGTCGGAGCTTCGAGCTTCGGCCAGACCGATTTCGGGGCCAGCCGCGCTCAGGGCGTGGGTGCACGGCCTGAAGCGACTGAAGCAACGGGAGTTGCGCCGACGGACAGCACGCCCCGAAGCTGCGCTCGCATGCATCACTTTGAGTCGCATCAGACCACCGCCAGCGCGCAAGTCAACGGGGCGAATCGCGGCTTTTCGATGCCGTCGGATCCGAGGTCGAAGGTCTCGAAGACAACCGAAGTCAACACCGACATCGAGGCACTGACCCGGTCCAATCGCGAAACCATCGATTTGCAGATCAAGGTGCAGGAGATTTCCCTCCGCTCCGAGATGCTGTCAAAGATGGCTGAGCACGCGACCGGCAGCACCAAGACCGTCTTGCAGACGCAGACCTGATGCCGGTGTGGTAGTCTGCCACCCCGGAGGTACACCGAGCATGAAACGCACGTCGATGTTGGCCGTTCTGTCTGTCGCCGCACTCCTTTCGGGGTGTGAGCGGAGTAACAGCACGCCGGTAGCGACCGTGGACTCGCAGGTGGAAGCGATGCGAGTGGCGGTCGAGCTCGAAGAGTTCGACGCGGTCATCCGCGAGGTCAAAGCCCAGCGGAGCGTGTCGTACGTGATCGACGTCGACGCCGCGAAGCTGACGGACGCCCGCCAGAAACTCGTCGAGGCCGGCCTGCCCCGCGAACACCGCGAGGGCTTGGCCGCGTTTTCGCAGTCGAGCGGGATCATCCCGAGTGAGCTCGCGGAGCGGGCGCGCCTGATGAAGGCAGTAGCTGAGGAGTTGGAAGAGACGCTCGAGCACATCGACGGGGTCGTGTCGGCGCGGGTGCATGTGGTGATCCCACCGAAGAACCCGCTGGG
>JBMOHX010000535.1:0-2619 GCA_049317625.1 Phycisphaerales bacterium | reverse complement strand
CTTCGACCGCCCCGAAGGCCACCTCTTCGCCTGCTGCCCGCAGGTGAAGACCCCAGCCGGCAGCGAGCGCCTCTGGGCCGGCCTCGGCGACGAGGTCAGCGTCGTCTCGACCGACACCTGCTCTTTCACCCGCGCCCAGAAGCACATGTGGTGGCAGGGCGACGAGCGCGGCTACGGAGACTGGACGAAGATTCCCATGGGCCTCCCAGGCCTCGACACCATGGTCCCGCTCCTCTACACACACGGCGTCCGCGCCGGCCGCATCTCCATCAACGAGCTCGTTCGCCTCTGCGCCACCAACCCCGCGCGCATCATGGGCATCCGCAACAAGGGCGAACTCGCGCCCGGTTTCGACGCCGACATCGCCATCATCAACCCCCGCGCCTCGCGCGTTGTCTCCCCCTCCACACTCCAGAGCCGCTGCGACTGGTCCCCCTACGAGGGCCGCGAGCTCTTCGGGTTCGCCCACACCACCCTCGTCCGCGGCGTCCCCGTGGTCGAGAACGGCGCCGTCGTCGGCACCCCCGGCCACGGCCGATTCGTCGAGCGCCAATTGCCGGTGTAAGGTTCAATATGAAAATCACGTTCAACGGCGCGTCGGGCGAGGTGACGGGCTCCTGTTACTTGCTTGAAACCGCCCGGGCCAAGGTCCTCATCGACTTCGGCCAGCACCAGGGCGAACGCGGCTCACGCGAGAAGAACGAACAACCCACTCCCTTCGACCCCGGCACGCTCGACGCCGTCGTCGCCACCCACGCGCACATCGATCACATCGGCCTCATGCCCCGACTCACCAGCCGCGGCTTCGACGGCCCCGTCTACGCAACCCCGGCCACGATCGACCTCGCCGAGATCATGCTGCACGATGCCGCGCGCCTTCAGGAGGCCGACGCCGCCCGAGACCAGCGCCGCGCCCCGCGCTTCGGCCGCGAACCCATGCGGCCGCTCTTCACCGAAGAAGATGTGAAGCGATTCCTCCCGCACTTCCGCCCCATGCAGACCGGCCAGTGGGTTCAGGTGGCCGACGGCGTGCGCGTGAAGCCATTCGACTCCGGCCACATCCTCGGCTCCGTAAGCCTCGAAGTGCAGGTGACCGACGGCGGTAGCACCCAGACGATTGTCTTCTCGGGCGACATCGGCCCCAGCGGCGTGCCCCTGCTGCACGATCCCACGCCCCCGGTCACCGAAAAGCCCGCCGACTTCGTCGTGATGGAGTCCACCTACGGCGACCGCGACCACCGCCCGATCGACGCGACCCTCGACGAAGCCGAGAAGGTCCTCCACGACGCCATCTGGAACAAGTCCAAGGTGCTGATCCCCGCATTCGCCGTCGGCCGCACCCAACTCGTCCTCTACTACCTCGCGAAGCTCGCCCGTTCCGGCCGAGTGCCCCGGTTCCCGATCTACCTCGACAGCCCCATGGCCGTTTCCGCGATGAAGCTCTACGCGAAGTACGCCAGCACACTGGACGCTCAAGCGAGCGAAGTCGTCACGCAAGGCGATTCGTCCTTCGACGTCCCCGGCCTCACCTGCACCGAAAGCGCCGAACAGAGCAAAGCCCTCAACGACATCCAAGGTGCCGCGGTCATCATCGCAGGCTCGGGCATGTGCAACGGAGGCCGCATCCTCCATCACCTCAAGCACAACGTGTGGAAGCGTGACTGCCACGTCCTGATCATCGGCTACCAGGCCGAGGGCACCATCGGCCGCGATCTCGTCGAGCGCCGCGACTCCATCCGGATCTTCGGCGACGACATCATCGTCCGCGCCAAGATCCACACCCTCGGCGGCTTCTCCGCGCATGCCGGCCGCTCTGATCTCCTCAAGTGGGCCGGTACGCTCGCTCCCACGCCCGGCAAGCAATGGCCGCGCATGGCGCTCACCCACGGCGAAGACACCGCGCGTCAGTCCCTCGCCACCGAGATGAATCGCCTTTGGAACTTCACCCCCACGCTCCCGCGCGAGGGCGATTCCATCGAACTGTGATCACACCGCCGCGGCCGCCGGCCCAACCGGATACCCCGCCGCGACCAGCGCTCGCGACAAGTGGTCCCCCAGCCGCTCGATGTCCGCCGGCGTGTGCATCGCGTTGATCACCACGCGGAAGTACCGCGGGCTCGGTCCCCCCGGGTACTCGATCAACGGCGCCAGAATCCCATCGGCCAGCAGCATGTCGTGCACCGCCTGGTTCCTCGCGTCGCTATCCAGGTAAAACGTAAAGATCGGCACGTCATCCGGCGGCAGCGGCAACGACAGCGTTTGCATGATCCGCCGCATCCGCCTGATGTTCTCGCGGAGCTGCACCACCATCGCCGGGCTCTGCAGCAGCAGCTCCACAGCCGCGAGCGCAGCTCCCGCGAGCGGCGGCGGCACCGGCGTCGAACTCCGGTACACCCACGCCCGCTCCCGAACGGACTTGATGAACCGCGAGCGACCCATCACCGCGCCGCCGTAACACCCCAGCCCCTTCGCCAGCGTCGTCGTGATGCACACCCGCGGATCGTCGATCCCAAGGTGTGGCACCGCACCTCGCCCGCCAGGCCCCAGCACGCAGAACCCGTGGCAGTCGTCCACCACAAGCATCGCTCGGTGCGACGGGAGCACGCCCAGCAGCTCCCG
>JBMOHX010000534.1:0-2620 GCA_049317625.1 Phycisphaerales bacterium | reverse complement strand
AAGAAGCAGGGCATCGATCTCCGCAAGGACGCGATGGCGCTGCAGCGGCTGAAGGAAGCCGCGGAGAAGGCGAAGATCGAGCTCAGCACGGCGGTCGAGACCACGGTGAACCTGCCGTTCATCACGGCGGACCAGACCGGCCCGAAGCACCTTCAGGAGTCGATCACGCGCTCCAAGTTCGAGTCGCTGTGCAACGACCTTTTCGAGCGACTCCGCAACCCCTGCCAGCAGGCCCTCCGCGACGCGAAGCTCGACGCCAGCAAGGTCGACGAGGTCGTGCTCGTCGGCGGTTCCACCCGCATGCCCCGGGCCGCGACGATCGCCAAGGACATCTTCGGCAAGGAGCCAAACCGCAGCGTCAACCCCGACGAGGTCGTCGCCATCGGCGCCGCGATCCAGGGCGGCGTGCTCATGGGCGCGGTGAAGGACATCCTGCTTCTTGACGTGACCCCGCTCTCGCTCGGCGTCGAAACCCTCGGCGGCGTGATGACCAAGCTCATCGAGAAGAACACGACCATCCCCACAAGCCGCAAGGAGACCTTCTCCACTGCGGCCGACAACCAGACCAGCGTGACCATCAACGTCCTCCAGGGCGAGCGCGAGTTCGCTCGCGACAACCGCCTCCTCGGCAACTTCGATCTCGCCGGCATCCCGCCTTCTCCCCGCGGCCTCCCGCAGATCGAGGTCGAGTTCGCGCTCGACGCGAACGGCATCCTCACTGTCACCGCCACCGAGAAGAAGACCGGCAAGAAGTCCGACATCAAGATCACCAACAGCGGCGGTCTGAGCAAGGAAGAGATCGAGCGGATGAAGCGCGACGCGGAGGCCCACGCCGCGGAAGACAAGGCCCGTCGCGAGGTCATCGACCTCAAGAACAAGGCCGACGCCTTCGTCATCCAGACCCGCAAGTCCCTCGAAGAACACGGCGGCAAGGTCTCGTCCGACGTCCGCGGCAAGGTCGAGAGCGCGATGTCCAACCTCGAGTCCAAGATCAAGGGCGACGACAAGGCGGCCATCGAAGCGGCCATGTCAGAACTCGAAAAGGCCAGCATGGAGCTCGGCAAAGTGATCTACGAGGAAGAAGCCAAGAAGCAGCAGGCCACCGGCGCCGCCGGCACAGAAGCCTCCGCGACCGAACCCAAGCCCGGCGGCAAGGACGATGTGATTGACGCGGAGTACAAGGTGAAGGATTGAGAGAGGCAATGGGGAATGGGCAGTGGGCAATGGGGGCGGACCAAGAGGGACGAGCCGAGCGAGAGTGTGGGTCTCCTCCGTGTATTGATCTTCAACCCATTGCCTATTCCCCATTCCCCATTGCCCTCTTCTTCTTCCCATGCCTTCCCCCGATCTCCCCCCCGCCCCGGATTTCTCGCATGTCCCGCGGCCTGTGCGGGTCGTGGTGCATGCGGACCACATCGACGAGGACGAGTTCCGCGGCTCGGTTGCTGTTGTCCTCGACGTGCTCCGCGCGACGAGCACCATCGTCACCGCGCTGGCCAACGGTGCGAAGTCCTTTCACGTTTGCCTAACCGTCGAGGAGGCGCGTCAGCGGGCCGTGCAGCTCGGGCCCCGCACGCTCCTGGGCGGTGAACGCGGCGGTGTCCTGATCCCCGGGTTCGATCTGGACAACTCGCCGCTCTCGTTCTCACGAGAGCGCGTCGAGGGCAGGGACGTTGTTTTCACAACCGCCAACGGGACCGCCGCGCTCCTGAAGGCCGGTCGCGCCGACGAGGTTTACGTAGGTTCGCTGCTGAACGCGCAGGCCGTCTCGAACAGGATCGCCTCGGACCCCCGGCCGGTGATCATCCTCTGCAGCGGCACCCGTTCTCAGATCTCGCTCGACGACTGCATCGGGGGCGGCGCGATCGCCGCACGCCTGCTCCAATCGGGCCGGCGGTGGGGGGGAGACGACGGCTTGCGGTTGTGTGCCAGCGCGTACGAAGCCGCGCTCGCACACGGCCTCGTTGATGCACTCGCGGAGTCTCGCGGCGGTGTGAATCTCCGCACGAGCGAACACGGGCAGCGAGACCTCGAATGGTGTGCGCGCGAGAACACGATCGATCTCACGCCACGCTTCAACCCGGCGACGCTGGTTGTCTCGGCCTAATCAAACCTGAGCGAGCGGAGCGAGTTCGCCATCTCGCGGGCCGCTGCACCCCTGTGGCTCCGAGCGTTCTTCTCGGCCGGGGTGAGTTCTGAGCTTGAAGCGGTGTAGTTCGGTGGCACGAGAAAGAGAGGGTCGTACCCGAACCCGTGACCGCCGCGCGGCACGTCGGGTGGGAGCCCGATCCGCCCCTCGAACGAGCCGGACGCGGTCGCGACCACGCCGCGCCCCGGCACCGCGAGCACGATCACGCAACGGAACCTGGCCGACCGATACTCCGAGGGCACGCCTTGGAGCTCGCGGAGCACGCGGGCGTTGTTCGCGAGGTCCCGCTGCTCGCGCGTCGCGCCGGTCTCGCGCCCGTCCGTTGCGTAGTGCGAGGAGATCACACCCGGGCGGCCGTCGAGCGCATCGATCTCCAGGCCTGAGTCATCCGCCATGCACGGTTTGCCGAGGGCCGCGCAGTACGCGAGCGCCTTGATCGTCGCGTTGGCTTCGAAGGTCGTGCCGGTCTCC
>JBMOHX010000533.1:0-2627 GCA_049317625.1 Phycisphaerales bacterium | reverse complement strand
CTTCAACCCGGTGACGGGCGCGGACTACTTCACCGCGGAGGAGTTCTCGTCAGTGGGTCAGCTCTATCGATTCGAGGCCTCCGGATCGCTCAACCGTATCGGGAGACTCAGTGACGCCGAAGCCGCGGCTGCCCCGGCCGAACTCTCCCGAGCGCGGTTCCCGATCTTGTACGGCGTCATGCCCTTCATCTGGGAGCCGATCGCGAACAACACGGTCTACCTGAAGCAACTGCGGGCACCGTCGCGCACGCGACGCCGCGGCGACCGAGTGGGGCGTGCCCTCGCCCATCCGTACTACGGCATGTCCTTCCACCAGCTCCCGGGATCTCAGCGGCCCAGCATGTGGCTGAACCGCATCATCGCCATCGACCTGGTCGACGAGACGACCGGCAGCACACTGCGCCCCGGTCACGTCTACCGCCCCATCGCCATCGGCGCGAACAACGGGCAGGACTCACTGCTCAGCAGGTCGAGCTCGAACGACGACTACAAGAACCTCTACGCCGAGCGGGCGGTGCCCTTCATGACCTACGCCGAGCACGCCGCGGGATGCGCCAGGTACTACCCGCCCGTTTCGGAGTTGGCCGAAGACATCCGAGCGACGAACGACTTCTTCACCACCAATGCCGTTCCCGTGGGCGAGTGGCGACGCGAGCGCACCGAGAGCCGCAGGCGCAGCCGCTCCTCCACTCCCCCGAGCAGCGGCTGATGGGTGGCCGCGCGGGTCTTAGCAGCCCGCGTCCCATCTCGCGAAGAACGCGATGACGTCGTCCCCATCGACACTTCCCGATCCGTCGACGTCCGCCGGGGCCTCCGCGGCGTCCCACGCCCCGAAGAACGCGATCACGTCGTCGCCGTCGATGCCGCCGGAGCAGTCGTAGTCGCCGACGCAAACGGCGAGGCGAACTCGGGTGGTGGTGTCTGATGTGCAGTCATTCGAAATCTGGCACTGGTAACTGCCCTCGGCCGCCGCCAGACAGTTGGTGAGCACGAGCTGCGAGGTCGCGCTGCCGGCGATGCCCGGCCCGTCGGTGAGCGGCTCGGCGTTGCGCGACCATCGGTAGGTCACCGGGCCGGCGATGCTGGTGCCCGCCGCGGTAAACGTTGCGCCGCCGCGCAGGCAGGTCGTGGCGGGGACGGGCTGCTGCGTGATGGTGAGCGAGGCCGGGGGCGTGTTGCGAGGGATGATCTTCCAGACCTCGACGGAGTAGTCCGCGATGTAGATCTCCCCGGCGGAATCCTCGCCGAACGACGCGGGGGTGTCGAGCGTGCCGGACCCGTTGGCGCGGAGCTGCGTGGTGATCTCCTGCTGGTTGGAGACGGCGACGCCGTTGTACCGCAGGCTGAAGAACTTGCTGTTCTGGTACTCGCCGTAGAAGTACGTGCCGCGGATGTCTGGCATCGCGCACCCGCGGTAGACGTACCCGCCGGTGATCGAGAGTCCCACCGTGTGGGAGTACTCGAAGATGGGTGGGGTGAGCGTGGGGCCGTTGCAGGTGCAGCCGGTCAGGCCGGTGCAGAAGGTGCCCTCGGTGCAGCGCCAGCCGTAGTTGCGTCCGCCCGCGAACCCGGCGGGCTCGAAGTCGATCTCCTCGCGGGTGTTCTGTCCCACGTCGCCGATCCAGAGGTCGCCGGTCTGACGGTCAAACGAGCAACGCCAGGGGTTGCGGAGCCCGTAGGCCCAGATCTCCTCGGCGCGGCCTGGCGTTCCGACGAACGGGTTGGTCGCGGGGATGTGGTAGAGCTTGTCCGCGTTAGTGGGGAACCCGTCGTCGTCCGCGGTGCCGGGGACGCCGTCGGGGCCGTTGACATCCAGCCGCAACACTTTGCCCTGGAGCAGCGAGGTGTTCTGTGCCCGCTGGTTCGGGTCGTTCTGGCCGCCTCCGTCGCCGAATGTCGCGTAGAGGTAGCCGTCGGGGCCGAAGGCGAGCCAGCCGCCACGGTGGTTCTGATTGGGCTGGACGATCTTGAGGAGCACGGTGCGCGAGGCGCCGTTGGCCACGTTGGAGTTGTTGGCGGATCGCTGAACACGGGCGATGTATGAATCAGCCCCGGTACCCGCGTTGTAGCTGACGTAGAAGATGCCGTTGTTCGGGTAGTCGGGGTGGAATGCCAGGCCCAGCAGTCCCCACTCGAGCCAGCTCGTGGCGACCACGCTCGAGAGATCAAGGAACGGCGTCGCCAGCGTCGTGGTGCCCTCGATGATCTTGATGCGCCCGGTCCGCTCGCAAACGAACACCCGACCCGGAGCATCGCCCGGCGCATGGGTGACGAGCAGAGGCTGCGTGAGCCCCGCCGCGATGCGCTGTGTACCGACCTGCGTCTGGGCGAACGACGGAGCGCAAGACAGTGCCATGGCCGCGCACAACGGAACGAGTTTCATGGGGGGCTCCAGGGGTAAGGCAAGCCGATTCGCACGCCGTGCCGCAGCGGGTGCGTCGATCCCCTCATGGTAACACACCGCCGGGTGAAACGCGGGCGAGGCAACAGGGTCCGGTTGGCCATTTCGAAGGGTTGTACTGCGTTTGGAAGGTGATGCGGCCCCCCGGCGACGTGGACGCCGCACCCCCGAACTAGAGCGGTTTCAGTCATGACGTGGCGTGTACCCACAGTGACGGAAGCAGTTG
>JBMOHX010000532.1:0-2630 GCA_049317625.1 Phycisphaerales bacterium | reverse complement strand
ATCGTGTGCCCGCTCGCGGGTGCTGAGCGCTTCGAGGTGCCGCATCGCGGCGATCGCCTTCGCGGGGTCCGCTGGGCCGGTGTTGTACGACCGGTCCCCGTGGCGTTCGACGATCCACAGTTCCGCGTTGTCCTCTTTCGCCACGCAGGCCATGCGGACCTGTGTGCCGGGATCGCCCTGCACATCGGCGCGGGTGATCTGGTGGGCGATCAGGTAATCGGAAACGCTGTCGACCTTGATCGCCACGCGCGTGACTTCGTCCTGATTCAGGACGATCGCGGGGAAAATGCCCAGCTCGCAGATGAAATGCTCACGCCCGCCCACGACCTGTTTGGTGTACCCCACCTCCCCGAGCCTCGCGACGCTCAGCTCCGCGGCAGGCGCGCTGATGTGATCAACCCAGTCCTTGAACCGGGTACCGGTCTCGCGCGACATCTTCGCGGAGAGCACCGCGGCGGTCGCGTTGCGCCCCAGAAAGTCGGTGAGCAGGTGGTCGATGAGGCGCTGGGTCGCGGGCTGGGGCTGCCAGTTGTACTTCGTCAGGGTGTCGTGGATCGTGGTCATAGCGGTCACTCGGAAAACTGTCGTTCGCGAACTCGGGATTCTTCCTTGGGTCGGGTCGATCAGCGCCAGCCGGCGACGGGCTCGGCACCGGGGTACACATCGCGCCACAGCCGCTCGAGGAGCGGACGCAGGCCCTCGCGGGCGGCGCCGCTGATGGCGTGGACGTCGCGGTCTGCGCGGAGTTCGAGCTCGGCGCACAGTTCGTTGAGCGCCGCGCGCCGCTCGTCTTCGTCCAGCAGATCGATCTTGTTCAGCACCACCAGCTCCGGCTTGTCGGCGAGCATCTGCGAATACGCCTGCAGCTCGTTGCGGATGGTACGGTAGTTGTCGGCGGGCTTCGAGCCGTCCAGCGGGCAGGCGTCGAGCAAGTGCACGATCATCTTGGTCCGCTCGATATGGCGGAGGAAGTCGTGGCCCAGCCCCGCTCCCTCGGAGGCACCCTCGATGAGCCCGGGGATGTCCGCGAGGACGAGCCGACGCTTGGGGTCGACTTCGGCGATGCCGAGCTGCGGCGAGAGCGTGGTGAACGGGTAGTCGCCGATCTTCGGCGTTGCCCGCGTCAAAGCCGCGAGAAGGGTCGACTTGCCCGCGTTGGGCATACCAACCAGGCCGACATCGGCGATCAACTTCAGCTCGAGACGGACCTCGAACTCTTCGCCGGGGTAGCCGGGGGTCGCCGTGCGGGGCGTCTGGTTGATGCTCGACTTGTAGTGCTCGTTGCCGAACCCGCCCTTGCCACCCTTGGCGGCGAGCCAGGTCTCACCCTGCTGGATGTCGTGCATCAGCTCGCCGGTGATGTGGTTGTACACCAGGGTGCCCGGGGGAACGCGGATGAGCAGGTCCTGCGAGTTTCCGCCGTGGCACTGCTTGCGGCCGCCGGCCTCACCGTTGGCGGCGAAGTAGTCGCGTTGGAACCGGAAGTCGTAAAGGGTTGTGAGGCCGTCCTCGGCGACGAAGACGACCGAACCGCCCTCCCCGCCGTCGCCGCCGTTGGGTCCGCCCTTGGGCTCGCCCTTTTCACGGCGGAAGGAGACCGCTCCGGCACCTCCGTGCCCAGCTTTGATCCGGATCGTGGCTCTGTCTACAAACACGGCCAAGCGTAGGATCGTGGCTGGCGTAAATCGCGGGGCAGGGCTACGCGGCGCGCCGGCGGAGCACCCCGGCGCTCATCTGCCGCAGCAGGCGGTCACGGTCGCCAGCCCTCGCAAACCGGGTGAAGGCGATCGCCATGCGGACCGGCCCGCTCTCCTCGTCGTCGAGCCAAATAATGTTGCCGAAGACGAAAATACTGCGTCCGGGCCCGATGTCATCGCTCGCCAGCCCGGTCGCCATCGTGATCTGCATCGCGACCTGCGTCCCGGCCTCGATGCCCCGGTCCAGCTCGAATCGACAGCCGCCCTCGCTGATGTCGTAGGCGTGCCCTTCGAGGGAGAAGCACTCGTTTTCGAGCAGACGCACGCTGACAGGCGTGTACATGGGAGAGAGTGCGAATCGTTCGAAACGCCGACGGTTGATGCTGGACTCGCTCATGGCTGATCCTCTTTGCGGTGCGCCCGGGGGGTACTTGGCAAAGGGGTATCGGGCCAGGGTGTATCGGGCTTGTGCGAAACCTGCGCTTTGGGGCACCCGAGGTCGGCTTATGGGGCCTGGACCGGGTCGGGGGCGACGTGGAGGCTCAGCCCCCTGAGCGACATCCCTGTCCGAGCCTTGAGTTCGCTGAGCACGCACTCGGGGATCGCGGCGAGCAGCTGCTGGCTCAGGTCCTCGGGCAGGTCCAGAACAGTGCCATTCGACGTCGTCATGTGCACGTGCTCGGACATGTCCGCGTCGTATCGTGCAGGCCCGGCTTCAGAGGGGAGCCGGCGGCAGAGCCCCGATTCCTGCAGCGTCTCGAGCGTGTTGTACACGGTCGCGAGGCTGATTCCGCCGTCGAGCGTGCGAACAGACTCGTACAACTCTTCCGCGGTCGGATGCGATTTCGTCGAGGCGAGCTCGCCGAACACCAACTCCCGCTGCCGGGTGCTCCGGACTCCGTGGAGTCGGAAGGTCTCGCGGATCTCTTCGAG
>JBMOHX010000531.1:0-2637 GCA_049317625.1 Phycisphaerales bacterium | reverse complement strand
GGGTACAGGGCGATGTTCGCGGAGTTCACGTTTGCGCCGCCGACGCCGGGCGCGCCGCCGATGGTGTTCACGACACGGGTGTTCGTGATGCCGGAGGCGATGCCGTTCAAGCTGCCGGAGCGGCCGGCCTCACCAGCCAACCCGTGACTTGACGGCGGTCCACTCTTCGACGACGCCGAGCGCGATCGCCCAGGATTCGAGGTACGCGCGGTCGAAGGTCTCGCCGCTGATCTTGATCATGGAGGCGATGTCGCGAAGGTGCTTGTCGGAGCCGCCGGCCTTGTAGAACTCGAGCTTTTTCAGGATGACGTCCTCGGGGGCGGAGATCCTGATCTCTCCCCCGGCCCCTACCTTGATGAGCTTCGCGCGTTTCAATCGAAGCGCGTCGTACCCCGTCCCGTCGGTCACCACGAAGTCGATCTTCAGCCCCGAAGTGCTGTGAATTACGTTAAACATGCCGCAGGAACGCATCGCTTGCATCACGGCTTCGGGACTGATGTAGTACTCCTCAGAATCGAAGGCCTCCAGCAGCGGCTGATAGTGCCCGGCCCGAAGGTCGACGACAATATCGACGTCCGAGGTCGCTCTGATCTCGCCGTACATCATCGACGCCATCGACCCCGTGATGATGTACCGGACGCCGAGCCGTTCCAGGGTGCTCGCCGCCAACTGCGCCAGGTCAAACGGACCCATCTCGAACCCTCCTGATGACCTCCGCACGGACCCACGCTTCGCCGCGGTCTGCGTGCAGCGTTCTCAATCCCCACTCGACCATCTGCACGCACTGCCGGAACATCGTGTTCACGGCCCCCATCCGCTCCGCTGGCGTCATCCGCCGGTACACCGCCGCGGTGCGGTCGTCGATCACCTCGATTCGGCGCGGGTCGATAGCCATGCGGGCATTGTAAGGCCCCTGCGGCGCTGGTACCCTGACCGCATGAACAACCCTCTCTCCCGCCGTGACGCCGTGAAAGTGATGGCCGCCTCCGCGCTCGCCGCGCCTTCGATCCTCGGCGCGGGCCGAAGGTCCGGGCTCGGCCCCGTGATTGTCGGCACGGGTGCGCACACCTACGAAGTGCAGCACGACTTCGGCACCCTTCCCGCGGGCCACGCGTGGGGCAACACGCACGGTGTTTCCGAGGACAAGGACGGGAACATCTACGTCAAGCACACGGTGCACGGCTCCGCGAGCAACGGCGACGCCATTGTCGTGCTCGATGCCGAGGGCAAGTTCGTCCGCTCCTTCGGCGCCGAGTACCGGGGCGGGGCCCACGGGCTTCACCTCTCCGCGGAGAAGGGCGGCGAGTTCCTGTACCTCTGCGACCCCAACCGCGGCGTGGTGGAGAAGACCACGCTGAAGGGTGAGCGGGTGTGGCGGAAGGAGTGGCCCAGCGAGTCCGGCGTGTACAACAACGCGGGCGAGTACCACCCCACGAACGTCGCGGTTGTGCCGTCCGACATCGGATCCGCGCACGCCGGCGCGTTCTTCATCGCCGACGGCTACGGGAAGAGCTGGATCCACCGCTACGACGCGAAGGGCAACTACCTCGGGACCTTCGGCGGCCCCGGCAAGGACCGCGGCCAGGTGTCGTGCCCGCACGGGCTGATGATCGACGCCCGCGACAAGGCGAACCCGACGCTCGTGGTGGCCGACCGCTCGAACAACCGTCTTCAGTACTTCACGCTCGACGGACGTCACACCGGTTTCGTGACCGATGAGATGAAGTCCCCGTGTCACTTCCACGCGAGGGGAGACGTGCTGCTGGTGCCGGACCTCCAGGCCCGGGTGACGCTGCTGGACAAGAACAACAAGCTGATCTGCCACCTCGGAGACGGCGAGAACTACGGCCTGCGCGACAAGGCGCGGGAGGCGTTTGTTCCCGGCAAGTTCATCGCGCCGCACTCGGCGTGCTTCGACCACGCGGGGAACATCTTCGTGGTGGAGTGGGTCGAGGTCGGCCGGGTGACGAAGCTGAAGAAGGTGGATTGATCAGCAGCCCGGGAAGCCGACGCCCCCGCGGTCCCACGCCTCGAAGAACCCGATGACGTCGTCGCCGTCCACACCGCCATCGCGAGTGATGTCGGCGCACCCACGCCCGCGGTCCCACTCGACGAAGAACTCGATGACGTCGTCGCCGTCGATACCGGAGTCGGAGTTGAAGTCGGCGTAGCAGCCGCGCCCCTGCCACTCGCAGATCGGTGCGGTGGTGACGACGAGCTGGCCCTGGCCGGATTGGTTGATGAGGAACGCGTTGGTGGTCGCGCCGCCGACGCGGATGAGGTAATCGGTGCCGGGCGTGGCAATCCAGTTCACGACGGGGTCGTCACCGCATGCGGAGTTGTCGCCACAGCCAACGATCACGGTGGGTGCCTGGGGGCAGTTGAACTCGTAGACAACGGCGACGGTGTCGAAGTCGCTGCCGCAGAGGGAGAGGGTGGCGAGTTCGGAAGAGGAACCGGAGTCCCACCGGAACCAGCGGTCGGGGCCGACGGTGTCGTTGAGGCCAAGGGAGCAGCCGGGGACCGGCGCGTTGCCCGCACTGGCGGACGCGCCGCAGGTGGAGAACTGGCGGGGGTCGTCGGTTGAGATGGGGGTGGCGTCGTAACAGGTGTTGAGATCACCGCCGAATGGGTAGG
>JBMOHX010000530.1:0-2638 GCA_049317625.1 Phycisphaerales bacterium | reverse complement strand
GACGAGCTCGGTGGCGGCGCCTCCACCGGGCGCCAGCAAGAGGGCGCGGGTCTCATCGATCCCCTTGCCTCCGTCCACGACCACCGAGACCGCCGTCGCGCGCGTCGGGTGGTGCGACTGGTTCTCGACGATCGCCCCAAACACTTGCCCGTTGGGGATGATGATCCGCCGGTTGTCCAACGTGTCGATGCGGGTGGAGAAGAGTTCGATCTCGTCCACACGCCCCGACTGCCCCGCGACGGAGATCGTGTCCCCCACGCGGAACGGCCGGAACACCAGGAGCATCACGCCGGCCGCGAGGTTCGAGAGGCTCCCCTGCATGGCGAGCCCCAGCGCCAGACCGGCCGAACCGATGACCGCTGTGAAGCTCGCCGTCTGAACCCCGAAGATCCCCAGCCCCGCAACGGCCGCGACCACGAGCATCGCCCACCGCGCCGTGGTCGCGAGGAACTTGGTCAGCGTCACGTCCACCTTCGCCGAGGCCAGCGCCCGGAGCACCAAGCGCGAAACCCACGACGACAGCACCCACGCCACAAACAGGAAGAGCAGCGCCCCCAGCACGCGGGGACCGTACGTCGAGAGCCACTCCATCGCCGCGGACGCCAAGCGGTCCACCGGCGGAATCTGCTCGATCGCCTGCTCGACTTCCTTCGTGACCTGACCAACCAACAGCACCATCACGCACCTCCGCAGGAACAGCCCCCCGCACTTTCTGTGCAGGGCAGACCGATACCGGTTTCAGAACGCAACCGACCTCAGCGCTTCGCCAACAGATCGCGGATCTCGGTCAGCAGCTTCTGCTCGGGCGTCGGCCCTGCCGGGGCGGGGGCGGGCTGCTCGGCCTCGAACCGCTTCTTGGCGGTGTTGAACGCCTTCACGACGATGAAGATGCAGAAGGCCAGGATGAGGAAGTTGATCGTGATGGTGACGAAGTTGCCCCACGCCAGCACCGCGCCTTCTTTCTTCGCGTCCGCGAGCGAGGTCGCCTTCACGCTGTCCGACAGGGCGAAGAACTTGTTGCTGAAGTCGACGCCACCGCCCATGATCTTGCTGACCACGGGCATGATGATGTCGTCGATCATCGAGCCGATGATCTTGCCGAACGCGCCGCCGATGATCACGCCGACCGCGAGGTCAAGAACGTTTCCCTTGAGGGCGAAATCGCGAAACTCTTTGATGAATCCCATGCCGGTTCTCCTAAACTGCGCCCATCGTCGCCAGCGGCAGCGGTTGCCATCGGCGCACGATGCCCCAGCATAGCCGCGGCTACACTGGCCCGCCACGGGAACGGGATGCGATCTCCCCCGCCAACTTCCCCCGAAAGGACCCCATGCAAGTTCAGATGAAGACCTCGCTCGGCGCCATCACCATCGAGCTCGACCCCACCAACGCCCCCATCACCGCCGAAAACTTCGCCCAGTACGTGCGCGACGGTTTCTACCCCGGCACCATCTTCCACCGCGTCATCGAGGACTTCATGATCCAGGGCGGCGGGCTCACCGCCGACATGCAGCAGAAGAAGGGCCGGCCCTCGATCAAGAACGAGTGGAAGAACGGCCTGAAGAACAAGCGTGGCACCGTCGCCATGGCCCGCCTGGGCGGCAACCCCGACTCCGCCACCAGTCAGTTCTTCATCAACGTGAAGGACAACGACTTCCTCGACCGCGCCCAGTCCGATGGCGCGGCGTACTGCGTCTTCGGCAAGGTCACCGAGGGCATGGACGTCGTCGACAAGATCCGCGTCGTCCGCACCGGCAACAAGTCCGGTCACGGCGACGTTCCGGTCACGCCGATCGTGATCGAGGCCGTCACCATCGTCGAGGCCAAGTAAGCCCTACTTCTTGTCCCAGACCGACTTCAGGTCGTCGGACATCTGGTTGCGGATGCCGTTGTCTTCGAGGATCTCGTCCGTGCTCCGGACGAGGTCCTCGTAGCGGAACACCACGGACTCCACGCCGTCGTCGTACCAGTCGAACACGACGTACTCGCTCTTCAGGTCTCTCAGCAGCTCGACGAGGTGACGGAGGTTCTTCACCTTCTCGCCGTTGACCGACTTCAGCACCGGGAACAGCCCCGCGTCGTAGCCCTTGCTGGTCGCGTGCGTGAACATCTGGAACGGGCCGACGACCATCTCCTCGCCCTCGAATGCGGGCTCATCCGACCACCGGCTGAGGATCGGGCTGCCGCGGCTGGCGAGCAGCCGAGCATCGATCGCGCGATGCTCCTCGTACGCGGGAGTGAAGCGGAGAGCGCCGAGGATGAAGTACGACGGGTACTCCCCGTCGAGGCTCTTGATAAGCCGGTTGCGCTTCGGGTGCACAGGGACCTGGACCGTCATCTTCTGACCGTCACGGAAGATGCCGAGCTCGATCACCCCGTCCTTGGCGAGCTTGGGGACGAAGTACTCGAAGCTGAGGCGGAGGTTGGCCTTCACACTCACCATGCCGGCGTCGTCCACGTCGTGGTCGCCGATGCGGTCGATCACGTCCCACTTCTGCAGCGGGTTCGCGGCGTTCTTGGAGGACGAGATGACGACGATGCCGTTCGAGGCCTTGTCCAGCTTGAGGAACGACCGGAGCGCATCGTTCTCGAGCGTCTGGAGAGACTGGAAGAGCTGCGGGCGGCGGTCGTAGTGACC
>JBMOHX010000529.1:0-2638 GCA_049317625.1 Phycisphaerales bacterium | reverse complement strand
CACTACACCGAGCGCTACCTCGGCCTGCCGAGCGCGAACCCCGAGGGATACGCGGCGAGCAACGTGCTGACCTACTGCAAGGACCTCACCAAGCCCCTGCTCATCATCCACGGGACCTCGGACGACAACGTGTACTTTCAGCACAGCCTGAAGATGACCGAGGCTCTGTTCAAGAGCGGGCGGCAGTTTGAGTTCCTGCCCCTGGCGGGATTCACCCACATGGTGCCGGACCCGGTGGTCACGAGCAACCTGCAGCAACGGACGATGGAGTTCTTCGGGCGGAATCTGAAGTAGACTGCCGGCGCGCTCAGCCGCCGATTTTCGGTGCGGGCGCAGCGGATGCGGGGGCCGGGGTTGGAACCCGCGGCGGGCTTTCGCCAGCGCGGTCCGTCGCGGGCTTGGTGGCATCCTCGCGCTCTGCTCCAAACGCCGCGCGGTAGAAGGTCCAGTTCTGAGCGCCGAGCGCATCAACAACCGCCATCGGGTCGTGGGCCACGCCGGGCAGTACCTTCCACTCGTGCGGGATCTTGAGCGACTCGAGGTGCTCGTGGAACGCGACGTTGTTCCGGTAGGTCTCGTCCTTGTCGCCGATCACGATGCGCACCAGCGAATCGCGCGCGAGAACCTCGGCGTTCTCTGTCGCCAAGGTGCGCGGGCTCACCGCGCGGAAGTGCGCCTGCTCACCGCCGTACACCCGCCGCAGCAACGACTCGGCGCGTGCCCGATTGGCTCGTGGTGTCCGCGTGAGTTCCTCCTGCATCGGACCCGCGCCGACGATCGAGACCGCGCGAAACGTCTCGGGGAACTTGAACCCCAACCTCGCTGCGCCGTAACCGCCCATGCTGAATCCGTCGAGCAGCCGCCCCTCGCGCGCGGCCAGCGTGCGAAAGGAGGCGTCGATATGCGGGACCAGGTCCTTCACGATCATCGACTCAACCGGGCGCGATCCGTCCTTCCAGTCCACGTACATGCCCTCGGCGAGCCCGTTCACGAAGACAACGAGCAACGGCGGCAGCTCGCCCGCCGCGATCGCCTCATCGAACCGCCGCGCGACCTTCGCGATGCCGCTCAGGCCCCCTCCGGAACCGTGAAGCCAGTACACCACCGGGAACCGTCGTTCCGGCTCGGCCGTGTAGGCCGCCGGAACATAGAGGTGATAGCTCACCGCCGTTGCGGTCGCGGCGCTGGCGAACGTGTGGTGCTCCACGCGCGTTGCCTGCACGGCCCGCGTCACCCAGACCGCCTTCTCATCCGCCTCGGTCGCGGGAGACGATTGTGCCGCCGCGGGGAGCGTGCTCGCGCACAGGCCAATCGACACAGTCGCGATAGAGCGGAGCAGTTGCATGCCGGAAGAACGCGGAGCGTTCGCTGGTATTGCGGGAGCGCTGGTGCCGTCCCGGCGGTCGCATGGGGAGTGAACTCCCCTGCGCACCGAATGCGGGCGACAGGACTTGAACCTGCAAAGCCTTGCGGCCACGGGAACCTAAATCCCGCGCGTCTGCCAGTTTCGCCACGCCCGCGGCGACCCGGATCGTAGTGAGCCCCGGGCCCGATGGCCCCGTCTGCCGGATTGGCATACCCCATCCAAGCGAGCGGCGGCCCGCCGCCGATCGGGCGGTCGGTTTGGGCGGAAACTTGCCCAGCGGCGGGGCTAGCCCGTTGTTAACACCTGGAGAAGGGGCAAGATTCGGGGTGATTGTGAAGATGGAGTTTTCGGCACGCGGCTCGCTGCCGATAGGTCAGAGAACGGACCCTTGGCGGTCGAAGGGTGTGCGGGTGCGGTGCAACGGGTTTCATAGGGAAAACCCGCGGCTCCGAAAACCCGGCCCCTATCGTCCGAGAAGGGTGCTCATTCGAGAACCTGCGCGAGCCGGTTCAACGAACAGGGTTAGGTCAAACGGCCCGGCTGGGCGGGTCGTCGGAGATGAGTCATGTTTGAACGCTTCACCGATCGTGCCCGCAAAGTGATGGCCCTGGCGAACCAGGAGGCCCAGCGACTCAACCACGAGTACATCGGGACCGAGCACATCCTGCTGGGCCTGGTGAAGGAGGGTTCGGGCGTCGGCGCGAACGTCCTCAAGAACCTCGAGGTCGATCTCCGCAAGGTCCGCCTTGAAGTCGAGAAGCTCGTCAAGGCCGGCCCCGAGATGGTCACCATGGGCAAGCTGCCCCAGACCCCGCGGGCCAAGAAGGTCATCGAGTACGCCATCGAGGAAGCCCGCAACCTGAACCACAACTACGTCGGCACCGAGCACCTGCTGCTCGGGCTGCTCCGCGAGCACGACGGCGTCGCCGCGCAGGTGCTGATGAACCTGGGCCTGAAGCTCGAAGAAGTCCGCGAGGAGGTGCTGAACCTCCTCGGTGCCGGCAACGAGCAGGGCGAGAGCCCCTCGAGCGCGGGCTCGAGCACGGGTGACCTGGCCTCGTCTGGTCCTCAGAGCGGCGCGACCGCCGCGGGTGCCAAGAGCAAGAGCAAGACCCCGGCCTTGGATAGCTTCGGCCGCGATCTCACCGAGCTCGCCCGCGAGAACAACCTCGACCCCGTCATCGGGCGCACCACCGAGATCGAGCGCGTCGTGCAGGTCCTCTGCCGCCGCACGAAGAACAACCCCGTCCTCCTCGGCGAGGCCGGCGTCGG
>JBMOHX010000528.1:0-2658 GCA_049317625.1 Phycisphaerales bacterium | reverse complement strand
AGTGAGGCCTTAGAACGCCGTTGCGGCTGACCATGTCCTCCGGCCGAGTTTGCGGCATGAGTTCAAGTCCGGCGATGGCGGCAAAGTGGCGGGGCCGCTGCCTCCACGACCCATGGTGTCAGCACGCGGGGCGAAAGGGGCCGTGGTCGGAGATTGCTACCGCCACGATTGCGCCTTGGATGGCGACGGTGGCGGCGGGGGTTTGGGCGCTCGGTCCGCAGGGCATACCCGTCTGAGCCACCGCGTCGGCTTGCAACGCCACTCTGGCTGCGGGCGTTCTAAAATCTCCGGCCATGAAGACCTACCCCTGCCCGTATCTTCCGGCAACGGCCGCGCAGGCTGCGTTGCTCCCGCCGCTGATCGATCGGCTGCTCACGCCGGGCAAGAGCCCGTTTGACGTGCCGCAGTTGCCGCTGATCAAGGCCGATGCGCCTGAGTTCGTCGCGCTCAAGACCAAGCCCCACCCGCTCCTGCTCGGGCTCGACCCGTCCACCATGTCGCTCGCCGCGGTGATCGGCCTTGCCACGCCCGCGCAGATCGTCGCGAAGTTCGGCTCGCTGGAGGCGGCGCTGGATGCGGGCAACCGCCTCCAGCACGGCGCGGCGTTGCTCTACGGCATGCAGACCAGTGCCATGCGATACCGCGATGGTGCCGCGGCCGAAGCGCTCGTGCGCTTCTCGCCCAAGATGAGCATCAATTTCGTGTTTGAGAACTGGCTGCTGCGAGTCATCGACCCCGCGCGGCTGGACACGATCCTGCTCGAAGTCGTCGCCGCGTGGACAAACCCGAAAGATGCCATGACCTGGGTGCTTCTCGAAGGGCACAAGGCCTGGTCGGCGGAACTCTCGGCGCGGGTGATCGCCACGGTGAAGGCTCACGGCACAAACGCAAGCACGGCGGTGTGGGCGTATCGCGGCAACGGCTACGCCGAGAACATGCACGAATCGCTGCTCGTCGATGCGATTGACGCGCTCAACCCCTTCACCAAGACGCAGGCCAACGCCAAGCGGTGGGCGACCAAGCTCAAGAAGCGGCTCAAGCCCGCGAGCTAGAAACGCGAGCACGCCAAGCTCGGGGCCGAGGTGTGGGTGAAACTGGTGGACGCGGACCAGCCCGCGCCGACCGACCCCGCCGCGCTCACGTTTCTGACTATGACAACCCGCCCAGGTTTCTGCGCCGAGTTCAAGGCGAGCGAGGGCGGCAAAATGGGGGCCGCCGTCTCCATGGCCCGCTGGATCAACACATGGGGCGAGAAGGGGCCTTGGTCGGAGATCACGACGGCGACGGTGGCGGCGTAGCGTCGCAAACCAACTTGCCGAGGACCGTGGGTGTCAGCGCGTGGAAGAGAAGCCGCCCCCGTCACCGCTCACACCACCCGCTTGGCGTTGCCGGTCATCGCGTCCACGTCGTACGCACGCAGACCGACCGGCGGGGGCCCGTCGGCCCGGACGTGCCACGTCTTCTTGCCCCTGGCGATGCTGGGAAACTCCGTGCACACGAAGGGCTTGGGATCGCCGCGACGGGTCCGCCCCTTGATGTTCTCATCCACGACCGCTCGAACGATGCGTTTGGCCTGGTTCGCGGTCACGCGCCAACCGAACGGGCGCTGATTCAGAGGGCCGCACCCAGCCGGGATGGAGCGCGTGTTCAGCTCCACCTGGCGAGCGAGCATGGTCACAGTGCGCGCCGCGAGCAAGTCCCGCTTGAGGTCGAGCCCGAGTTCATCGCGCATCATGGCCTCGACCTGGCGCGTGGTGGGATCGCCGATCACCAGCGGATGGAGGGAGATCTCGCCAGCGCGCGACGGCTTGCGGGCTTTGGGGTTGCGTCGGCGCGTTTCGTCCGTGGAGGTACCAGCCGACATAATCCCCTCGGGCTCCGCGATGATGATGGTGATGTCCGCCTGACGGTTCCATGAGATCGTTGTGACTCGCGCGGAGCACAGGCGGGCGATGCGGAGCGTCTCGATGGGCCACACGCACGATCCCCCCTTGGGCCCCTCGATCCTCGCGGTGTAAGGACCGGCGCGGAAGAACGCGTCGGCGTTCCGCCAATCGCCGCGAGCCCGCCGCCGGAGCGTCTCCATCACGTTCGCGGGCGACTCGCGGACTTCCTTGCTCACGACGGATGTGAACGCTTCGCCTCGGGCGGTGGCGATGGCCTGGACTTTGTCCATGTGATCGCCCGCGATGAACACGATGATGATCTCTTCGCCATGGGGATGCTGATCCCAGAACGCGCCCATGTCGTAGGGCACATTCGCGGGCTCGGCCTTCGCGGTGCGTCGTCTCGGGCTTTTGCTGCGCGCCATGGCACATGATATTCAGCGAGCGGGGAGGGCCTTGCGGCTGGCTTGACGAAACCCGACCCCCGCGCCGTCGTCGCGTCCGCTCGCGCTGGTGGACGGCGGGCAGCGACTTGTGCCCGAGCGGTGGATGAGTCCGCGCCGACCCGTGGGGGGGCGGGCCCGGCCCGCGGGCGTGCTCGGGGCCGAGGTGTGGGTGAAACTCGTCGATGCCGACACGCCCGCGCCGACCGACCCCGGCGCGCTCACGTTCCTGACCATGACCACCAAGCCGAGTTTCCGCGCCGAGTTCAAGGCGGGCGAGGGAGGAAAGACCGCCGTCTCCATGGCCCGCTGGATCAACACACGCGGCG
>JBMOHX010000527.1:0-2694 GCA_049317625.1 Phycisphaerales bacterium | reverse complement strand
CGCCGTCGTTGCCGCGGAAGACGACCGGGCAGCCCCACTGGCCGCCGGACATGTACAGCATCTTCGGCACGTTGTTGAGGAGCTGGTCCGCGGCGACGAGCGAGAACGACCAGCTCATGAACTCGACGATGGGGCGGAGGCCGTACATCGCCGCGCCGACCGCCAGACCGGCGAAGCCGTTCTCGGAGATGGGCGTGTCGATGATGCGCTTGGGCCCGAACTCGTCGAGCATGCCCTGCGAGACCTTGTACGCGCCGTTGTACTGCGCGACTTCCTCGCCCAGCAGGAAGATCCGCTTGTCGCGGCGCATTTCCTCGGACATCGCCTCGCGAAGGGCTTCGCGGAACTGGATGTGGCGGTCGCCCTCGCGCGGCGGCAGCTCGCGGGTGAGGAGTTCGTTCAAGGCGTCAATCTCACCGGCGAAAAGCGTCGGCATTCCGTGTCCTTCCAAAGACCGAACTGAGGGGTTTCCTGACGGCCGGGATAATAGGACGAAGACGCGTCCGCGGCGTGCGCGGAACGCGTTTCGTCGGTGAGAAACCCCACGCGGTCGTTCACAGGGACGGTGCCGGCTCGCTCGACAGGCGGCGATCGCGCCGCCGGATCGCGGCTGATGCCGCCAATCCGCCTACCGCGAGGGCCGTCCACCAGAGCGCGCCGGCGACCGCGGTCTCGACGAGCCACGCGACGCTGTCCCCCAAGTTCCGCAGGCCTCCCTTCCACGCGCCCTCGATCGCCACAACGAAATGCGACCGCTCAGGCCCGGTGGGGGCGATGGGGGCCGGGATTGCCTCTGGCGTGAACACCACCACGATGGTCGCGAGGTCGGCGAGCCCCTTGGTGCGGTCGCGCTGAGCGGTCAGCCTTTCGATCTGTTCCCGGACGGAGGCGACGTGCTTGCGGAGCTCGAGGATCTCCGCGAGGGGCGCATCGGCCCGTCGTTCCATCAGGCCAAGGAGCTCGGTCTCGGTCCGCTTCTCGTTCCGGATGCGGGCTTCGAGATCGATGACCTGCGTGGTCACGTCCTGGCCGGTGGTTGACTCGTTTGTCACCGTGCCCATTCCCCGGATTGCGATGAGGACCTCGGCGGTGCGCGAACTCACCACGCGTAGCGTGAGCGTTGCGGTTGAGGAGGCCCCTTCACCGGAGCGACGGGAGTCCTCGATGTGCTCGCCGAGTGCTTCGTTGAGCAGGAGCGAGACCTTCGCGTAGCTGCCGTTGATGTCGGTGGTCCGGATGTCGATCGATGACTTGCGGATGACGATGCGATCGGTGATCTGGTCGCCGGCGGGTTGTTCGCCGGAGGGTGCGGACACCGAGGGTCTGGCGTCGGGTGCCATGAACCCGACATGCTTGTCGAGGGTCTCGGGCGCTGGGCTCGCGGCCGCGTACGCGTCTGGTGCTGTTCCCTTTGTCATCGCGGCGTCTTGGAAGGACGAGCGGCTGGTGAACGTCG
Source organism: Phycisphaerales bacterium (assembly GCA_049317625.1). GTDB lineage: Bacteria > Planctomycetota > Phycisphaerae > Phycisphaerales > UBA1924 > JBEIUO01. The sequence continues at coordinate 1,238 of JBMOHX010000527.1, read as the reverse complement.
GCAGCACCGCGCCGGCGACGAGCACCACCGCGGCCGCGACGCCGAGCGGAGCGCCCCACTTGCGGAGCCGGGCGTGGGTGCGCGGCGTTCGTACAGACGGGGAGTGGTCGCGCCCGGTCTGGCGCAGGGCGTCGGCGTAGATCGACGGGGTGTACTCCTGCGGGGCCGCGGTGAGTTCGCGGAGCGTGCTTTCGAGCGAGTCGTTGGAGTGTTCGAGTGTCATGCCGACCTTTCTTTCTGCAGCGAGCCCCGGAGCGCTTCGAGCGCCGCGTGGAGCCGCGACTTGAGTGTGCCGACGGGGATTCCGAGCACCGACGCGGCTTCGTCGTGGGTGAAGTCGCGGTGGTAGCAGAGCAGGACGATGAGCTGCGAAGCCGCGGGGAGTGAGCGGACCGCGCTTCGCACCTCCTCGCGAATCTCGTCACTCTGGAACGGTGCCGGTGGTGGCGGGGCGGACGGTTCAGGGGGGGCGCTGCCACTGAAGAGCCGGAACGACGCCGGCCCGGACCGCTCGGCGGCACGCAAGTCGTGGCACCTGTTGATCACGATCCGGTAGATCCAGGTCTTGAAGGAGCTGCGTGCGTCGAAGGTCGCGCCGTAGCGGATCACCCGTACCCAGGCGTCTTGCACGGCGTCCTTCGCGAGGTCGGTCCTGCCGTTGAGCAGGCCACAGGCCAGGCCGTACATCCCCGCTTCATGGCGAGCGGCGAGCGAAGCGAGGGCGCTGTTGTCGCCTTTGATGAACGTGGCGAGCAGGCTTTCGTCGCTCGCCTGGGATGGTTCGTGTTCGATCATGCGTGGCCCCTTCTTGTGCGGATTGGACCGGGGGCGGACCGCTTTGGTTCGCGCGTGACAAGAAAAAACCGCTCCGGAGCGGAGCGGTTTGGAGCGAGCGGAGAAGCGAGGAAGTTACAGCAGCGGGTTCTTCGCGCCGTGGTGGTAGTCACGGGAAGGGCTGAGGTTCTTCTGCGGGTTGAGGTAAACGTCGCTGTACAGCTCGGCCTCGACTTCGGGGCCGGGGCTGTTCTCGGCGAAATCGATGGACTCTTTCACTTCATCGCGGACCTGGGCCTGGAGGTCCATGAAGGCCTGCTCGCTGAGCACCGGGCGGCCGTCGGCACCCTTGCGTTCGGTGAGGAGGTACGACGTGAAGCGGTCGATGGAGTCCTTGCCCTTGAACATCTCGACCTCCTCCTTCGTCCGGTACTTCTGCGGATCGGACATGGAGTGGCCGAGGT
>JBMOHX010000526.1:0-2695 GCA_049317625.1 Phycisphaerales bacterium | reverse complement strand
CGAGTGGCTCATCTCCTTCGCCGACAACGCCGTGCTCATGATGGGCTTCTTCGTCATTCTGCTCGCCATGAACATGGGCCCAAAGGGCTCGAGCGTGAACAACACGGGCGAGCCCGGCGAGTCCACCGATCAGGCCGCTCGCGAGGCGGACTTTGTCATCGGGATCCGCGACGCGTTCAACAACAAGATCGACCCCAACGGCGACAAGCCCGAGGAAGCGGTGTACCGCAAGAGAATCAAGGAGCGTGCCGGCGGGCCCGCGACCGAAGAGGGACCGCAGGGCAACGCCCCCGCGCTGCAGGCGATCCGCCCCAGCGACTACAACCGCGTGACCTGCTCCGTGCCCTTCGACGAGGGCGACGCGACCCTCTCAGCCTCAGGGCATGAACTCGTAGCGCAGGCCGCCAGGAAGATGCGCGACCAGAAGTGGATCATCGAGGTCCGCGGGCACGTCTCGCCGTTCGAGTCCATGCGCAACGTGAAGAAGGCGATGCAGCTCTCCCACGACCGGTCGATGTCCGTCGCCTTCGCGCTCGTCGAGGGCGGCGTGAAATGGGAGAACATCCGCATTGTCGCCTGCGGAGACAGCGACCGCCTCGTGCCGCGCACCTTCGACCGAGAGATGGACCGCAGCAACCGGCGCGTCGAGGTCGTCGAGACCAACGACTCCGTCGGTGGCGAGCCGTCCCCGAAGGACTCAACATCCGACGCGGAGCCGCACGGCGAGGCCGCGGCGGACGAGGGTGCGGGGGCCGACGAGGGCCCTCACTGAAGCCCGTGTGGGGTCGCGCCGCCGCCCGCCTACGCTCGGTTCATGCACGCACTCATCACACCGTACGTTGCAGGCGCCGGCGCTCTGCACCACGCCGTTCAGGGACTCACCCACGCCGAACTGGTCGCGCCGCCCGCGGGCCCGGGGATGGGCGCGTGGTCGATCAAGCAGGTCGTGGTGCACATGTGGCACTCGGACCTCGCCGCGACCCACCGCATGTGCCGGATGGCCGTCGAGGACAAGCCGCTCCTCATCGCGTACGACGAGACCGCGTTCGCGGATGGGCTGTCGTACCACGAGGTCGACACGCAGACGGTGTGCGAACTCTTCCGCCTCAACCGGCTGCACACCGCTTCGATGCTCGAGCGACTCCCCGCCGCGGCGTTCGAGCGGACCGGCGTGCACAACCAGCGCGGGCTGGTGACGCTGCGCGACATGCTCAAGATCTACGTCGACCACGTGGATCATCACATGGCGTTCATCGCGAAGAAGCGCGCGGCGATCGGCAAGTAAGCGCTCGACCGCGCCTCAGACCAACTCGACGGCAGGAACCGCGTTCGGCCTCTCCGGGCCGTCGAAGAACTCGATAGTCGCGGTGCGGTTCTTCACGAGGTATCGAGTGATGCGTCGATCGCCTTGGTCGTAGGCGTAGCCGTCGCCTGCGCGAGAGAGTCTTTGTACGCGCCTGCCCACCGCTTACGGGTACCGGCGCGGCTGAAGTCAGGGAATGCGTACAGCCCGAGCTACACCTCCCCGTGTCACTCGCGTCCCCGGCCCGCCTCAGCGAGTGTCTCCTTCGCTGGAGCCTTGCCGCACTCGGGGCACGTGCGTGAGGCGAGGCCCGCGCGCGAGTATCCGCATACGGGGCAGGCGTCGGGATCGCGGCCGCGGCGGTAGGCGCGGATGCCGATCCAGAGGAGGGCGGTGCCGAGGGCGATGTTGAGCCACCAGGTGGCGATGCCGACGGCCCAATACCGTTGTACCCCGTAGAAGACGGACCACTGGCTCCAGTCGACTCCGATGCGGGCTCCGGAGAGACCGTGTTCCAGATCTTCGATGGAGGGCGGGAGAAAGGGCGAGGGCAACGACTCGGACGGCTGGCTCGGCCGATCGTTTCCGACAACGAGCCACCCGCGGTGAACACCGACGACGGGGCCGGACGGGGGCACGAGGTATTCAGCCGTGACGCACTGGTTGATGCGTGGGATCGCGGCGACCGCGTTTGCGGTAAAGAGCATCGCCGTGGCGACGATGACCCTTCCACCCGAGCGCTTTCGTGCGAAGAGACCTTTGGTGCGAAACCTCAGCCAGAGGCTTGCGACGCAGAAGGCGAGCGGCACCCACCAGACAGGCACCGCGAACCACAGGTCAGAGTCGGAAGCGTCCCATCGGACCCGCCACGCCGAAGTCGTACCAAACTTGCGTGCGGCTGCAATGACCAGCGTGTCGAGGGGCCCGATCTCAAAGCCTCTCAGAGAATCCGGCTTCAGATACGCCCTCGTCAGCGCACCTTCGGTCAGCCCAAGAGTCGGCCCGCGGACCCAGATTGTCGGCGGCGACGCCAGTACAACACCGTTCCACCCCGCAACAAAGCTCGCTCCGATCGGCACCGCGGTCGCGGACGCGAGGAGAAGGCACACCCAGGCGAGGGCGCGCTGCCAGCGGTGGTTGTGCCGCGGGGCTTGTTGCATGATGGAAGTGTAACACACGCGCCTTGTCGCTCTGGTGCGTGGTTGGTGGCAGGGTTGTTACTCTGAGGGCATGCCCAGACACAGGATGCGCGCGGAGTTGGTGGCGGAGATCGCAGTTGCCGATCCGTATGGGGTATTTGCGTACTTTGAGGCGAGGTCACCAACGGATGCTGACGCGGAGGCCGTTGCGGATTTGATGTGGCGGGCGTATCGGGGGACGACAGATGATGGG
>JBMOHX010000525.1:0-2702 GCA_049317625.1 Phycisphaerales bacterium | reverse complement strand
AGAGCGCGGCTGTCACATAGCCGAGGTCACAGGTTCGAGCCCTGTTGCGCCCATTGCCCCCCGCCTCAGATAGTGCCCCGGTGTTCGCCGCTGGCTTGGCGCGTGGTCAGGACAACGTCAGCAGGAAAGAACCAGACTCGCGAGTCCTTGTCGCATCGCGCCGGCATGCTCTTGGCCGAGGTCCGTGGCCGTTGGCCCGCGGCTAAGCCGGGCCGGTGGTAGGAACACTCTCCGCGCTGCGATGAGCCCCGGGATGTTCGAGGTCGTGTCGTAGAGACTTCACTCCGCGATCGCTCGCTGAAGCTCGTCGCTTTCGATCTTGACCATTTTCATTATCGCCTGCATCGCCTTGCCAGCCTTGGCGGTGTCGGGGTCGTTGATCAGGTCGATCAGCAGTTTCGGATCGATCTGCCACGACACGCCGAAGTGGTCCGTGATCCAGCCGCAGGCGACGGGCTTTCCGCCCGCGGCGACAAACTTGTTCCAGTACTCGTCGACCTGCTGCTGCGTGTCGCAGATCACGGCGATGGAGAAGCCGTGGGTGAAACTGAACTGAGGGCCGCCGTTGAGCGCCGTGAACTCGCGTCCGTCGAGCGTGAACTCGACGGTGAGCGCGCTCTCGGTCTGGAAGGGCGAGCGCGTGATGCGGGTGATCTTCGAGTTCGGGAAGACTGATGTATAGAAGCGGGCCGCTTGTTCCGCCTGGTCGTTGAACGTCAGGAAGGTCGAGATCTGTGGCATCCACTGATCGTACGGGCTAAATCGCCGTGCGCCAAACGGACGCGCATGGGGGCCTCGGGGACTGGAGTTTCTGGCGATGTGACGGCACGTATTGCGCGGGGGCGTGACAATACCTTCCTCACCGACGGTGAGGTTCCCGGCGCTCCCGGCGAGGTTCGGTATCGCGGCGCGTGATTACGCGTGGAGATCGAACCGATCGAGACGCATCACCTTGTCCCACGCCACCACGAAGTCACGCACGAACGCCTGCTGCCCATCGCCGCACGCGTAGACCTCCGCGAGCGCTCGTAGTTGCGAGTTTGAGCCGAACACCAGGTCCACGACCGTCGCGGTCCAGCGGATCTCTCCCGTTGTGCGGTCGCGGCCCTCGAAGACCCGGTCTTGTGCCGGAGCCTTCTGCCACTTCGTCCGCATGTCGAGCAGGTTTACGAAGAAGTCGTTCGTGAGCTCGCCCGCGCGTTTCGTGAACACACCGTGGCTGGATCCGCCGAAGTTCGCGCCCATCGCACGCATGCCCCCGATCAGGGCCGTCGTCTCCGGCGCGGTCAGGTTCATCAGGCTCGCTCGGTCCACTAGCATCTCCGCGGCCACCGCCTGAGCTCCCTTCTTCGCGTAGTTGCGGAAACCGTCCGCCACCGGCTCGAGCGCGGCGAACGACTCCACGTCCGTCTGCTCTTGCGACGCGTCCATCCGCCCCGGTGCAAACGGAACCGTGACCTTGTGTCCGGCCTTGAGTGCCGCGGCTTCGATCGCCGCGCAGCCGCCGAGCACGATGAGGTCCGCGAGGGAGACCTTCTTGCCGCCGGTCTGCTTGGTGTTGAAGTCCTTCTGGATCGCTTCCAGTTTCGGCAGCACCTGTGCGAGTTCGGCCGGCTGGTTGACTTCCCAGTGCTTCTGCGGCGAGAGGCGGATGCGGGCGCCGTTCGCTCCGCCGCGCTTGTCGCTGCCGCGGAAGGTTGCGGCCGCGGCCCAGGCGGTTGTCACAAGCTGCGCGATGCTGAGACCTGACGCCAGGAGCACGCTCTTGAGGGACGCGATGTCGTTCGCATCGATAAGGGCGTGGTTCACCGCGGGGATCGGGTCCTGCCAGATCAGTTCCTCGGCGGGAACCTCCGGACCGAGGTAGCGAGCCCGCGGTCCCATGTCGCGGTGCGTCAGCTTGAACCACGCGCGGGCAAACGCATCGGCGAGTTGCTCCGGGTGCGCCAGGAATCGGCGCGAGATCTTCTCGTACGCAGGGTCGAACCGCAGCGCAAGGTCGGTGGTCAGCATCGAGGGCGCGTGACGCTTCGACGCGTCGTGCGCATCGGGCACCAGGCCCGCGCCCGCCCCGCCCTTTGGTCTCCACTGGTGCGCGCCCGCCGGGCTCTTGGTCAACTCCCACTCGAATCCGAAGAGGTTCTCGAAGTAGTTGTTGCTCCACTTCGTCGGTGTCTTGGTCCAGGTGACCTCGAGGCCGCTCGTGATCGAATCGCCGCCCTTGCCGCTGCCGAAGCTGCTCCGCCAGCCGAGCCCTTGCTCCTCGATCGCCGCGGCTTCCGGCTCCGCACCAACCAGCTTCGCGTCGCCCGCGCCGTGCGTCTTGCCGAAGGTGTGCCCGCCCGCGATCAGCGCAACCGTCTCTTCGTCGTTCATCGCCATGCGTGCGAAGGTCTCGCGGATGTCCCGCGCCGACGCGAGCGGATCCGGGCTGCCGTTTGGCCCCTCGGGGTTCACGTAGATCAGGCCCATCTGCACGGCCGCGAGGGGGTTCTCGAGCGAACGATCACCGGTGTAGCGCTCGTCAGCGAGCCACTTGGACTCGGGACCCCAGTTCACGCCTTCGTCCGGCTCCCACACGTCCGCGCGTCCGCCGCCGAACCCGAAGGTCTTGAACCCCATCGACTCGAGCGCGACGTTGCCCGTGAGGATCATGAGGTCGGCCCACGAGAGCTTCTTCCCGTACTTCTGCTTGATGGGCC
>JBMOHX010000524.1:0-2706 GCA_049317625.1 Phycisphaerales bacterium | reverse complement strand
CGCTGCGGCGGGGGGTGGCGACGCTGCGGCCGGGCAACAAGCTGCTGGCGTGGGCCCAGGCGGTGCAGGGGTACGTGGAGACTGAGTGCGGGTTTTGCCTTGTGCGGGGGCTTGGTGGGCATGGGTACGGACGGAAGCTGCATGCCGCCCCGTATGTTTCCAACACGATACCGACGTATCCGGGGGAGTGGCCGGATGCGCAGACGCCGTGCCGGCCCGGGACGCTGGTGGCGGTGGAGCCGATGATCGCGATCGGGACGGGTGAGACGGTGCAGGAGTCCGGGGAGTGGCCGGTGCTGACGGCGGACGGGTCGATGAGCGTGCACTACGAGCACGACGTGTTGATCACGGAGGGCGGGCCGCGGGTGCTGACCGAGGGGATGGACGAACTGCCGGACGTGATCGCTTGATTTTTCGCCGGAGATTCACTTGACGGACCCGGGGTCTATACTCTGGCCCGTGAATCGAAGGATCGATCAGATCTTCGCGGATTTGCGGGCCAATCGCCAGAAAGCGTTGATGCCCTTCGTGTGCGGCGGGTTCCCGTCGCCCGGGGTTTTGACGCGTCTGCTCCCGGCCCTGCAAGCATCCGGCGCTTCGGTGGTGGAGATCGGCTTCCCGTTCTCCGACCCCATCGCGGACGGTCCGGTGATTGCCGCGGCGATGAGCCGGGCGATCGCGGGCGGGACGACGGCGGCGACGATTTTCAAAGAGGTTGAGTCGGTGCGTGCTCAGCTCAGCATCGGGCTGGTGGCGATGGTCTCCGTCTCAATCGTGAATCGACTGGGGGGACCCAAGGGCTTTGCGTCGCGGGCGGCGGCGGCGGGGTTTGACGGGCTGATTGTCCCGGACGTGCCGCTGGAGGAGTCCGGTGAGTTGCAGGCCGCGGCGGCGGAGGCTGGGCTGGCGTACTCGCTGCTGATTGCGCCGACGACGGTGCCTGCGCGGGCGGCGGAGATCATGGCGGCGTGCTCGGGGTTCTGCTACTTGTTGGCTCGGTCGGGTATTACGGGTGAGCAGTCGGGGACGCCTGAGATCGCGGGGCGGGTTGCGAAGCTGAGGCAAGTGGGGCCGCTGCCGATCGCGTGCGGGTTTGGTGTTTCGACGCCGCAGCAGGTGAACGCGGTGGTGCGGCACGCGGACGCGGCGATTGTGGGGAGCGCGCTGGTGCGTCGCATGAGCGAGGCGGCAGCGGCCGGGCGGGACCCGGTTGACGAAGCCGCGGCGATGGTCCGGGCTTTGTGCGCAGGGCTGGTGACAGATGAGACACCACGCGGGTCGGGGGAGGTGGCGGGATGAGAGCCCTTCTTCTGGCCGTGGTGCTGGCGCAGGCTCGACAACACGGGACGGGATCTGCGCGTCTCTGAGCAAGTGATGACAAAGGGCTGAACAGACCGGTTCGTCTCAGTTTGGGGCGATCCGGGGAACGATCATTGACCAAGGCTTCGCGGCTGACGCGGGCACATTCAACGGAGCAACTCATGAGCACGATGACGAACGGCAAGGGGCACGCGGATGCGTTGGCCCACTCGCGGAACGACGGCGCCCACCTGCGGGTGGACCAGTACTACGCGTCGGAGGTTTTCAACGAGCGTGTGATGCAGCAGCGGCTGCCGAAGGATGTGTTCCGCCGGATTCAGCAGACGATCCAGCACGGCGAGCCGTTGGACGCGGGGATGGCGGACGTGGTGGCGTCGGCGATGAAGGACTGGGCGATCGAGAAGGGCGCGACGCACTACACCCACTGGTTCCAGCCGCTGACGGGTCAGACCGCGGAGAAGCACGACGCGTTCATGGTGCCGGACAACTCGGGGGGCGCGCTGAGCGAGTTCACCGGTTCGATGCTGGTGCGTGGCGAGCCGGACGCGAGTTCGTTCCCGTCTGGCGGTCTTCGCGCGACGTTCGAGGCGCGTGGCTATACCGCGTGGGACTGCACGAGCCCGGTGTTCATCTCGCGGAACGGCGGGACGGCGACATTGTGTATCCCGACGGCGTTCGTGGGTTGGAGCGGGGGCGAGGCCCTTGACTACAAGACCCCGCTGCTGCGCTCGATCGAGGCGCTCTCGGAGCAGGCGCTCCGCGTGCTGAAGATCTTCGGCGAGGACGCCGGGGTGAGCCGCGTGATGGCGACGCTGGGTTGCGAGCAGGAGTACTTCCTGATCGAGCGGGACTACTACTACTCTCGGCCCGACCTTGTGACCTGCGACCGCACGCTGTTCGGCGCGCGGCCGCCGAAGGGGCAGCAGCTCGAGGATCACTACTTCGGTTCGATCCCGGCGCGGGTGCTGGCGTTCATGACCGAGGCCGAGCGTGAGCTGTACCGGCTGGGCGTGCCGGTGAAGACGAGGCACAACGAGGTGGCACCGTGCCAGTTCGAGTTGGCGCCGCTTTTCGAGAGCGCGAACATCGCGTGCGACCATCAGATGCTGGTGATGGAGAGCCTGCGGAAGGTGGCGGCCCGCCACGGGCTGGCGTGCATCCTGCACGAGAAGCCGTTCGCGGGTATCAACGGTTCGGGCAAGCACCTCAACTGGTCGATCGCGACCAACACGGGCGTGAACTTGCTGGACCCACGCGACAACACGCACACGAACATGCTCTTCCTCACGGTGCTGTGCGCCGTGATCCGCGCGGTGGACCTGCACTCTGACCTGCTCCGCGCTTCGGTGGCGAGCGCCTCGAACGATCACCGGCTGGGCGCCAACG
>JBMOHX010000523.1:0-2708 GCA_049317625.1 Phycisphaerales bacterium | reverse complement strand
GACGGGCCAGGGGAACTCGATCGAGGAATCAGTTGGATCGAACGACTTCTCCGCGGCGCAGTCGATCATCGAGACAGCGATCAACGACGTGACGATGCTCCGCGGGCGGCTCGGTGCGTTCGAACGCAACGTGCTCGAGACGAGCGTGCGGTCGATGCAGTCGCAGTACGAGAACCTCACTTCGAGCGAATCGCAGATCCGCGACGCGGACTTCGCGCGAGAGACCAGTCAGTTGACCCGGGCGCAGATCCTCTCCTCGGCGGGCACATCAACGCTGACGCTGGCAAATCAGCAGGCCCAGCAGGTGCTGCAGCTGCTCGGGTAATAAAAAATCAAGGCAGAATGACCCAAACCCCGGCGAAAGCTGGGGTTTTTCATTGGCACAATGGGGCATGTATCCCCCATCAAGGCTGTATTGGGAGGTGGATTTGAGGGCAAAACGGGAAAACCGGGATGGTGAAACTGAACTGGGGTCCCGCTGCTTCCGATGTGTGGGCTATCCGCACAGCCGCGTTGGCTGGGCGACGGGGGCCGGCACGGAAGCCGGACTTCCGCGAGCCGCGGGCCTTGGAGGCACCGGGCGCCGGTCACTGACGGACAACGTCGGTGGCCGGACAGTTTGAGTCTGCGGCGCCGCAGGCCGGCCGCTCGCATCCCAGCACGAAGGGCTCTCCAATGGGTCGTATCAATACAAACGTTCAGTCACTCATCGGTCAGCGTGTTCTTGGCAACAACAACAAGGCCCTGGAGACGTCGCTCGAGCGTCTCTCGACGGGCGTGAAGATCAACCGGGGCAAGGACGACCCGGCCGGTCTCATCGCGAGCGAGAACCTTCGTTCGGAGCAGAAGGCTCTGAACCAGGCGATCAGCAACTCGGACCGTGCGGATCAGGTGGTAAACATTGCTGAAGGCGGACTTCAGGAGATCACCAGCATGCTCACCGAGCTGCAGGGCCTGATCACCAACAGCGCTTCGTCCGCCGGACTCTCCTCTGAGGAGAAGGCTGCGAACCAGCTTCAGGTCGACTCGATCCTTCAGACGATCGATCGCGTCGCCTCGGCGACGAACTTCCAGGGCATCAAGCTCCTCAACGGCAACTTCGACTTCAAGACCTCCGGCGTGGCCTCGGGCATCGCCGACTTCCGCGTGAACGCCGCGAAGTTCAACGGAGCGAGTCTTGACGTCAACATGCAGGTGACGACCTCGGCCCAGCAGGCGGGTATGTTCCTCTCCCTGGGTGGGGCCAACCTCGACCTGGGCGGCAGCACCGAAGTCTTCCGCATCGAGATTTCTGGCTCCAAGGGCGCCCGCGAACTCGAGTTCACCTCGGGTCAGACCCTCAACGCCATGGCCGCGGCGATCAATACGTTCAGCGACGTGACCGGCGTCCAGGCCACCGTCTCCGGCACCGGCGTTGTCCTCTCCTCCACGGAGTTTGGCGACAGCGAGTTTGTGACGGTGAAGGCCGTCGACGACGGCGGCATCACCTCCGGTTCCAGCGGCATCTACCAGCTCACCGCAGCCAACTTCGGCACCGCGAACACCGGTTCCGAGACCGAGTTCACCGCCGCCACTCAGGGCGTCACCGACCGGGGCCAGAACCTGGGTGCCACGATCAACGGCATCCGCGCTACCTCGAACGGCCGGACGGCCCGCGTGAACACCGACTTCCTCGACGTCGAGATCAGCCTCACGACGGGCGAAGCCCAGGCCCTTGGCAACGTTGGTTCGGGCAGCAATCCGGCCTTCACCGTCACTGGTGGTGGCGCATCGTTCCAGCTCGCCGGCAAGGTTGACATCAACGGCCGCGTCGCCCTGGGCATCCAGGACGTCGCCGCCCGCAAGCTGGGTTCCAGCACCCTGGGCTTCCTCGACAGCCTGGGCAGCGGCAAGTCCAACAACGTCATCGAGAACGACGGCACCGACGCTCAGAAGATCGTCACCGAAGCCCTCAAGCAGGTCACCGGCCTCCGCGGTCGCCTGGGTGCCTTCCAGAAGAACACCATCGGTGCCACCATCCGCAGCCTCGGCGTGAGCGTCGAGAACACCGCCGCGGCCCAGAGCGTCATCCGCGACGCCGACTTCGCGGCTGAGACCGCGGCCCTCACCCGGTCGCAGATCCTGGTCTCCGCCTCGACCAACATTCTGAGCCTGGCCAACCAGCAGCCCAACTCTGCTCTCCAGCTCCTCGGCTAATCCCGCCGGATCATCCTGACCGCCTCCCGACCCCCGCCGAACCGGCGGGGGTCTTTCTTTTTTCCGACTGGCCCGCGCGGGCCGATGTCCTCCGGCCGACCCCGCTCGGCGCACGAGGTCCATGGCACGCCCCACCGCACAACCTGTTCCGGCTCCGTTCGCGGATCTGCACCGCCGGTTCATGACTTACCTGCGCATCGAGTGCGGTTCGTCGCAGAACACCCTGGAGTCCTACGGGCGAGACCTGCGCGACTTCTTCGTGCACATGGGAGAGGGGTCTCTGGCCGACCTCACGCCGCGAGCACTCTCCGAGTATGTCGTGAGCCTCAAGACCCGAAGGTCCCTCGCGGCCAGCTCGGTCACCCGGCACCTGGCGACGCTGCGGGTGTTCTTCAGGTGGGCGGTGGCGAACAAGGTGGTCGAGACCAACCCCACCGATCTGCTGGAACGGCCAACAAAGTGGAAGAAGCTTCCGGACGTGGTCAGCCCGCGACAGATGAAGCAGCTTCTCG
>JBMOHX010000522.1:0-2712 GCA_049317625.1 Phycisphaerales bacterium | reverse complement strand
ATCGCGGCTGCCTGTGACCACCCGCAGGCCATCGGGAGAGAACGACGCGGCATACACCCACTCTGTGTGCCCTTGGAGCGTGAGGAGAAGCACGCCGTACGTCGGGGATTTGGGATTGGCGTCCCACAAGCGGGCGGTATTGTCGACGCTGCCCGTCATCACCCGCAGGCCGTCGGGCGAGAACGACGCGGCACACACCGTTTCTGTGTGCCCTTCGAGCGTGCGGAGAAGCTTGCCGTATGTCTTGGAGCTCGGGTCGGCATCCCACAGCCGCGCCATCTTGTCATCGCTCCCAGTGAGCACCCTCCGACCGTCGGGCGAAAACGACGCGGCGGACGGGTAGCTCGTTTGCCCTTCAAGAATGCAAACCTTGCGGGGCTTAGCGAGAAGTTGCGGGAGCAACGTAACCGCCCGAAGCTTGGTCTGCCCAATGGCCTCACCCGAGGGCGACGTGCTCGACGGGAGTTGCTCGTTGCGCGTGCATTGAGGAGCCACCGCAACGAACAGGAAGATGAACAGAAGCGTGACCGACATCCGCAAAGCGGTTCGTCGAGGCATCACCGCCTGAGCAGTACAGAGCATGTGAAGTGTCCTCTTGGGCATAGCGAGCATGTCCGATTGATCCGGGATTGGCTTCATTCCGTCGCGACGACGCTATGTCGTATGCGCACGGAATTCTGCGGTCGCTATCCGCAATTTCGTGCGACAGGTGGACGTCAATCCGGCGTTGCCGTCAGAAACCTAAACGTCAACGAACGAAGCTCGTGGACATTCGTGCTTCAATCGGGGTGACAGGACACGGTTAGAACTCTCTGTTGAAGGAATCTGCCTTTGGGAGTCCCAAACACGATTTTTGCTAAGTCGCAAAGCACAAAGGCAAGTCGGAGTCAAAACAACCCAGTAGACGATCGATTGGAGAACGTCAGGGTGTTGGGTTCTGATGTGCCGCGGCTCGTGAGCAAGAACATCCGACTCGATCCGGTCCGACCCAGGTTAATCACGTCCCAGAATGCGACAGTGGCGCGACAATCGCACGCCGTCGACGTGACGCCATCAACGCGCCGAGCCCCAACCCAACTGCCGCGCCGGGTGTGGGGATGGGTCTGGTCCAGAGGAGGGCTTCGGCTCGATTCGTGTTCGTGTTGAAGCCAAAGCCGGTCACGTAGAGGTTGATACCATCGCTTGAAACTCCGTTTGCACGGCTGGTCGAGAACCAAGCGGGAAGCACCACACTGAGATCCTGGAATGAAGCCGACGATCCGCTCCAGATTGCGGCGCGGCCGATGCCGCCGATGGTGGACTCGCCAACCTGGATCACGTCGTCCATATCCCACACACGAGACACCGACGCAACCGCGGGGTGCAGGTCGATCCACGATGCGGCGTTTCCAGTCCAGAGAGCGGCTCGAGCTCCCGCACCGAGGTCTACGGAGCCGCCTTGTCGGGCTCCACTGATGGCATAACCGAAGGACTGCACGGCACCGACGGGATGGAGGTCGATACGGGAGACGGCCGTGCCACCCCACACGCTCGCCCGATACACGCCGCCGATCTCTGCTGTGCCGACCTGTTGCGTACCGCTCGTTGCGTTCGCGAACGAATCGGTGGCACCCGCCGGATGCAGATCGACATAGGACGAAGCGGTGCCCGTCCACAGCGCCGCACGACGGTCACCGCCGATCCAGATCTCACCCACTTGCTGGCTACCCGATGTCGCGCTGGCAAGTGACGTTGTCGCGATCGCGGGATGAAGGTCAACCCATGACTCGACAGTGCCAGTCCATAGGCTCGCGCGAACGGCATTACCGGTGTTGATGTAGCCAACTTGGTGTGTGCTGGAAGCACCGTTCGCAAACGACTCCCGAGCGCCCGCAGGGTGAAGATCCACCCATGACGCAGCGGTGCCAGTCCAGAGACCGGCATGAGACAGGCCGGCAAACTCCGCAGAGCCAGCCTGCTGCACGCCAGCGGCGGCACGGCCCCTCGAAACACCCGCTCCCCCAGGGTGCAAGTTGGTCACACTCCACTGCGCGTGGACGGTGGAAACGCTCAGCACGCTGCTGGCCACAGTCGCGGCCACACGTGCAAAGAACCTCGTAAACATGATGACACACTCCTTGATGAACATTGCTCTTGAACGCGTTACCTGATCACAAACCTCGGCACAAGGATCGCTTTGCCGTTAGTCACCGCCGATGCCGACGCGCAGCCAGCAGGGCACCCAACCCCATCACAAGCGATGCGCCAGGCGTGGGGATTGGTCGTGTCCACAGCAGCGCCTCCTCGCGGCCCGTGCCGATGTTGAAGCCGGAGCCCGCGACGTAGATCGTGGTTCCGTCGTCGAAAATGCCCTGGACGTAGCTCCACGTGAAGCCCGTTGGAAGCGCGAGGCTGAGGTCCTCCCACGATGCCGCCGTGCCGCTCCAGATGCCCGCGCGGTCGACGTTGCCGATCCTGGCATATCCAACCTGATGCGTCTCAGCCATGCCGAAGACGCCCGAGATCGTCGCACCGGCAGGATGCAGACTTGTCCACGATGCGGCCGTGCCGCTCCAGAGACTGGCCTGGAAGACGCCGCCGACCGCCGCCCACCCACCTTGCTGCGTCGCGCTCGCCGCGCCCGCGACGGACTGCGTTGCGCCAACTGGGTTCAGGTCCACCCACGACGCGGCCGTGCCGCTCCAGAGGCTCGCGCGATCGACGCCGGCGATC
>JBMOHX010000521.1:0-2714 GCA_049317625.1 Phycisphaerales bacterium | reverse complement strand
GCCGATGTCGCGGGTGCTGGAGCGGTGCAACTCCGACTCGATGAACCTGTACGCGGAGGCGCTCCTGAAGCGATCCGGGTACGAGGTGACGAAGGAGCCGGGGTCTTGGGCGAACGGCGGCGCGGTGGTGCGGATGATGCTCACCGAGAAGCTCGGTGCCGAGCACGCGCAGTCGACGACGATCACCGATGGTTCGGGCATTTCGCGGAGCAACTCGGTGAGCCCTTCGACGCTCGCGCACTGGCTGAGCGTGGTCGCCGCGGACCGGAAGCTTCGCGACGTGTACACGGACTCGCTCGCGAAGCCTGGGGACGGGACGCTCCGCAAGCGGTTCCAGGGCGTGAAGCTCGCGAACTCGCTGCGTGCCAAGAGCGGATTCATCGACGGAGTACGAGCGCTCTCCGGGTATGTGGTTGATCCCGACAACGGTCGGCGCGTGTGCTTCAGCATCATCGTCAACGACATCAAGACGGGCGACCAGACGACGGCGGCGCTGGACCTGCACGAGGATGTTGTGGTCGCGATCGACAAGTGGATCGAGAAGCAGGGTGCGCCGCGGTCGGGCGGCTGAGAGCGCCTTACTTCTTGATTGAGAGGCTCAGCCCGACGACGCCCGCGGCGACGAGGGCCAGCGAGACCAGCTTCAGCGGGTTGGTGCCTTCCTTCAGGTGAACGATCCCGATGATGGCGATGAGCGCCACGCCGCTGCCTGCCCAGAGGGCGTAGGCCACGCCGATCTCCATGCGCTTGGAGGCGAGGATCAGGAAGACCAGTGCGCCGATGTAGGTCGCCGCGGTGAAGGCGATGGCGGTGGTGGAGTACCACCCCTTCACTGACTTCAGACCGATGGCCCACGAGACCTCGCAGGCGATCGCGAGCACCATGAAGAGCGCGGCACGCATCGCGTCAGTCGGTGGGGTTGCGCATCAGCTTCTTGAGGAGGGGGGTGAGCGCGATGATCAAGAGTCCGGCGCCGCAACTCGTGAGGACAAAGAGGAAGAAGAAGTCACCCTGACCGCCGAACACGCCGGACCACGGGAGCTTGGTCTCTCCCTTCTCGATTGCCTCGGTCATGCCTGCGATCTTTCCGCCCACGACATAGGCGAGGAAGCTCGAGATGAACCAGATCCCCATCAACTGCGAGACGAACTTCTTGGGCGCGGCCTTGGTGACGTAGCTCAGGCCCGTCGGAGAGAGGAACAGTTCGCCGACGGTATGGAGGACGTAGGTGGCGATCACAAGCCACATGGCTGCCTTCATGCCGTCCTTGGACTGCATTCCTGCCATGGTGACGAACAGGTAACCCAAGCCGAGCAGGATGAGGCCGAGCCCGATCTTGATCGGCTGGCTCGGGATTCGACCCCGCTTGCCCAACGTCACCCACATCCAACCGAAAACAGGCGAGAGCAACACGATGACGGCCGGGTTCACATTCTGGAACCAGCCCGCGGGCACCAGGAAACCGCCCGTTGCAGCGCCGGTGACCGCGTCGATCGAACCGCCGACGAGTCGATCGGTTTTCTCATCGGTGAAGAAGTTGAGACTTGTCGCGGCCTGCTCGAAGGCAAGCCAGAAGAAGAAGTTGAAGAACATGAAGATGAAGATGGAAAGGACCGGCCCCCGATCCTCTCGCTGCTGGCGGACCACAAACGCGCAGATGGCAGAGAGTGCAGCCAAGACCAGCACGCCGAGAACCCACGGATTGGTCACAAACTGATCGATCTGCTTGAGGAATCCACTCGCGAAGAGGCCCGCAACGACGAATGCGATCATGGTGCCGGTGACCATGAACCACGGCGCCACCGCGCCCTTTCCGTCCGGCGGCAGACCGATTCCTGCAAGGCACTTGGCTCGCAGGGTCAGATACATCGCGAGACCGGCCAGCATCCCGACCGCCGCGGCGCCGAATCCGTAGTGCCACCCGACCCGCTCACCGAGGTAGGCGCAGACGAGCGTGCCGAGGAATGCGCCGACATTGATGCCCATGTAGAAAATGCTGAAAGCGCCCTCGCGGCGGGGATCGCCCGGCTTGTAGAGCTGGCTCACCATCACCGTCACACTGGGCTTGAAGTGGCCTGTGCCTACGACGATGAGCACCAGGCCGAGGATGAAGACGTTCAGGCCCATCGAACTTGCGTGCAGCTCACCGATGCCGCTCACGGCGAGAACGACGTGTCCGAGCGCGATCAGCAGGCCGCCGACAACCATGGACCGGTGTGTGCCGATCATCTTGTCGGCGAGCAGGCCTCCGATGACGGGCAACAGGTATGCCATGCCGCCGTACCAGCCCGTGAGATTGCTGGCGGCTTCCTGCGTCCATCCCCGGCCGGGGTTGAATCCGGCGACCTTGCCAACGGGTATCGGCGTCATCCCGGTGAGTGCGCACTTCAGGTAGAGGCCCAAAATCGCTCGCATGCCGTAGAAGCTGAACCGCTCCCACATCTCCACCATGAACAAAAGGAAGAGCCCGGCCGGGTGCCCGAGAATGGTCTTGGTTTCGAGATACGCAGGTTGGGGCGCGGACGACGTGTCGGTGTGCATGGCAGTTCTGTTCCAGCGTGTTGTCTGCAAAGAGCCCCGCGGGTGCTTTGCCGCCACAGACGGGACTCCGCAATCCCCAATGTAGCAGATCGATCGACCGGCCGCGAGCCAGCCGACCGCCTCCCCGCCGCACCAGACTTGGCGAATCCAACGCTCATCCCAACCATACACGA
>JBMOHX010000520.1:0-2715 GCA_049317625.1 Phycisphaerales bacterium | reverse complement strand
TGAACACGTCGAAGCTTCAGTTGATGCCGGGGCCGATCAGCGTGTACGACGCGGGGGCGTACGCGGGTGATGCGCAGGTCGGGCATGTGCCCGCGGGGGATAAGCGGCTGCTCGCGTACTCGGTTGATCTCGAAGTGGACGTGACGACCAAGAGCGACGACACGAGCGAGGTGAAGCTGATCAAGGTTGTGAAGGGTGTCGTGGAGATGAAGTCGCTCGTTCGTGCCAGGACCAACTACGACTTCACCAACAAGGACCAGGCGCGGGCCCGCACGCTGATCGTTGAGCACCCCCGCAACGACGGTTGGACGTTGAAGGAGCCGGCGAAAGCCGCGGAGCAGACGGCGCAGACCTACCGCTTCGAGGTCGAGATCGAAGCAGGCAAGACCGCGCCGCTCGCGATTGTGCAGCAGATCGAGACGTGGAGCAGCTTCCAGACGGGGCAGTTTGGTCTCGATGCCATCGTGGGGTACGCGAAGTCGGGCGCGGCGTCGGAGGCCGTGGTGAACGCCTTCCGCGAGATCGCGCGTCGGCAGGGCGAGATCGCGGGGCACCAGAAGGTGATGTCTGACCTCGAGTCCGAGCGTGCACGCATCGGGGAGGATCAGAACCGGATCCGCCAGAACATGAACACGATCGACAGGAATAGCGATCTCTACCGGCGGTACATGAGCAAGTTCACGGAGCAGGAGTCGAGGCTCGAGGCCATCGTGACCGAGACGGAGGCGGCCCGGCAGAAGCGGGACGCGGCACAGGCGGAGCTGGATGCGTTCGTGTCGAACCTCACTGTTGAATGAACACCGGCCCCGCGCGGGGCCGTGAAAGGACTGGGCCATGAAGTCGATGAAGTGTGCGGCGTTGGTTCTGGCGGCGGTTGCTGGGCTGGCGTGGGCGCCGGCCTACGGGCAGGGCGGGGATCGCGGTGGTGGGGTGGTGGGGGGAGCGGCGCAGGCTGAGGAATCCGGCGCGAAGCTGCCGCTGCGTCGGATCACGCTGTACCGGTCGGGTGTTGGTGCGTTCGAGCGGCGTGGCCTGATCGACGGTGATGCGAATGTGCAACTGCGGTTCGACACGAAGCAGATCAACGACATCCTGAAGTCGATGATCGTGCTGGACCTGTCGAAGGGGCAGGGACGCATCGAGGGCGTGAGCTACGGGAGCAAAGAGCCGCTCAGCAAGCGGCTGAGCAGCTTCGCGGTGGACATCTCCGACGATCCGAGCATGCAGGTGTTGCTGGGCCGGCTGCGGGGCGCGGAAGTCTCGCTGAAGCTGGTGGAAGGGCGCGAGCTTGTTGGAACCGTGCTGGGAGTGGAGTCGCGCCAGGAACCGGCGAGCAAGGACGCCGTGGTGAACGTGGCGTACGTGAATGTGTTGACGGGTGAAGGCGTGGTCTCGGTGCGGCTACCCCAGGTGGTGAGCTTTGATCTGCGCGACGCCGCGCTCAAGAGCGAGCTGAACAAGGCGCTGGCTGCGCTGGCGGAGTACCGCGCGGACCGGACCAAGACGGTGGACGTCCGTCTGGCGGGCCAGGGCGCGCGGGAGATTGTCGTGGGGTACGTGCAGGAAGCGCCGGTGTGGAAGACCAGCTACCGGCTGATCCTCCCGGACCCGAAGAAGGAAGTACAGGGCGAGACGAAGGAAGGCGTGACGCTGCAGGGCTGGGCGATTGTGGAGAACACGACCGACGAGGACTGGAACCAGGTGACGTTGAGCCTGGTGTCGGGTCGCCCGGTGAGCTTCACGATGGACCTGTACGAACCGCTGTATGTCACGAGGCCTGATGTGCCGGTGCCAACGGTGCCCGGTGTGATGCCGCGGGCCTACGAGGGCGGGGTGGAGCGGGAGAAGGCCGAACGGGATGGGGTGACCGGCGGCTTGGCGTTCAAATCTGTCGCACGCTTGCGATTGGGCGGCGAACGCCCGGGCGAGGGCAAGCCGGCTGCGGCTCCTGCGCCCGCCTCGGCGGGGGCGATGTACAGCAGCGTGGACGCGGCGGGGAGGGCGGAGCTCGCGGATGCGCCCGCCCTGAGTTCCGAAGACCTCGCGGCGTACGCGGCCCGGACGCAAGCCGCGGCGATGGAAGTTGGGGAGGTCTTCCAGTACCAGCTCGAATCTCCGGTGACGGTGGAGCGTCAGCGGAGCGCGATGCTGCCGATTCTCTCGGCGGGGATCGAGGGGCGTCGGGTCAGCATCTACAACCCCGCGGACGGCAGCACACACCCGATGCGGGGCGTGGAGATCGTGAACACGTCGAAGCTTCAGTTGATGCCGGGGCCGATCAGCGTGTACGACGCGGGCGCGTACGCGGGCGATGCGCAGGTGGGGCATGTTCCCGCTGGTGACAAGCGGTTGCTCGCGTACTCGGTGGATCTCGAAGTGGACGTGACCACCAACAGCAACGAAGAGTCGCAGGTCAAGAAGCTGAAGGTCGTCAAGGGCGTCGTGGAGATGAAGTCGCTGGTGCGGACGACGACCAACTACGCGTTTGCGAACAAGGACGGGGCACGCGCCCGAACGCTGATTGTCGAGCACCCGCGGCGCGATGGGTGGACGCTGAAGCAGCCGGAGAAAGCCGCTGAGCAGACGGCCCAGACGTACCGGTTCGAGGTCGACATCGGGGCCGGGAAGTCTGCGCCGCTGTCGATCGTGCAGGAGATCGAGACACGAACCGAGTACCAGACGGGGCAGTTCTCGGTGGACGTGATGGTGGCGTAT
>JBMOHX010000519.1:0-2735 GCA_049317625.1 Phycisphaerales bacterium | reverse complement strand
GCTACGTGCCAGACTCTCACGACATCTACGATACCATCACCGGCATCGAGTACCCCATCACGCTCGTCTCAATCGACCCGTACTCCATCCCCGCCGGACACCCGAGCGTCTTCCCGATCACCTCCGCGCTGTCCGCGAACGGGTACGACTCACCAGTCCCAAACGCCCCCGCGATCTTCAGCTTCGCAAAGTCCGCGGCACGATCCGCGTTCACCCGCGCGAAGTAGTCCAGCGCGCTGCTGTACGCGATGATGTACTTCGGCTTCCACGCGATCAGCGTCTCCGCGGCCTCGCGCAGCTTCGCGGGATCCAGTTGGTACGCCGAAAAGCGGTGGTACCCCAGCAGGTGGTCCTTCAGAACCCGCAACCGGCCCTTGTACTTCGCCTTGAACCCCGTCCCGAGCAGGTGGCTGTGCCCCCAGATCATGAACAGCCGGTCGTGCGGCTCGATCCCCCACCACTTCCGGCCCAACCACCGATCAGGGGTCGACCACTCCGCATCCGCGAACGAAGCCGGCACTGTCGTCGGCTCTCCCGTCGAGCCGCCCGTCGTCAGCTTCATGTCGGTCGGCCGCGTCGGGTCACACAGCTCGTCGATCTGCGTCTGCACCATCCGCTTCGTGGTCGGTGGCGTGAGCTTCGTGAACTCCGCCAGAGACGAGAACCGCCGCGGCAGCTCGCCCGACGCGACCAGCCGCGACCAGTACGGCACGTTCGCCGCGGTCACTTCCCAGCTCTTGTTGAGTTCCGCCAACTGCCACGCGTGACGCGCGGCCTCCGACGGCTCCCGCGCATACGCCGCCTCGCGCTCGGCGACCGCCTCGGCGTACTTGCGTGCACGGAGCTTTGCGATGAGGCTCATATATGGTTCTGGTCGGTCAGGAAGCGCAGGCGACTTCGCCGGGCGAGAGTTCTTTTTCGTCCACGCGCCGGATACTCGCCCCCAGCATGCGCAGACGGTCCTCCATCCGCTCGTACCCGCGGTCCAGGTGGTACACACGGTTGACAACCGTCGTCCCCTCCGCGGCCATGCCGGCCAAAATCAGCCCCGCCGAGGCCCGCAGGTCGCTCGCCATCACCGGCGCCCCAACCAGCTTCCGCACGCCCGAGATGATCACCGTCGACCCCTGCCGCATCAGCTTCGCGCCCATCCGGCTCAGCTCCGCCACATGCAGGAAGCGATCCGGGAAGATGCGCTCCGTGATCACCGAGTTGCCGTCGGCGATGCACAGGAGTGACATCAACTGCGCCTGAAGGTCCGTCGGGAAGCCCGGGTGCGGCTGCGTCGTGATCTCTACCGGCCGCAGCACGCGGTCGCACGTCACCCGCACCGTCCGCCGCATCGGATCATCCCCCCCTCCAATCGCGGCCACCGCCGCCGCGGCACCGTTGGTCACCGTCAGCGTCGACGACCGCGCCCGCGGGCCCGCCGAGATCGCCGTGTGCAGCGTCTCGACCGCCTGCACATGCACCCCCGCGGCATTCAAGAAGTAGATCGGTGCCAGCAGCGCATCCGTCGGGCAGTTCTCAAGGGTCAGGTCGCCGTTGGTGATCGCCGCGGCCATGATGAACGTGCCGGCCTCAATCCGGTCGGCCATCACCGTGTAGTCCGCGCCGCCGAGTTCCTTCACGCCCTCGATGATGATCCGGGGCGAACCCGCCCCGCGGATCTTCGCGCCCATCTCCACCAGCAGGTTCGCCAGGTCCACGATCTCCGGCTCGCACGCCGCGCTCTCGATGATCGTCGTCCCCCGTGCCAGCGTCGCGGCGGACATCACGTTCGCCGTCCCCAGCACCGTCGACCCGAAGGTGCCGCCGAGGAAGATGGTGGCGCCGACGAGGCCGCCCTCGGGAGACTTGGCGATGATGTCGCCCCCATCGAGGGTGATCTTCGCGCCCAGGGCAGTGAGCCCGCGGAGGTGGAGGTCAACCGGTCGTTCACCGATGGCGCAGCCGCCGGGGAGTGAGACACGGGCCTCGCCGCGCTTGGCGAGCATGGGGCCCAGGGTGCAGATACTGGCCCGCATGGTGCGGACGATGTCGTACCGGGCGTGAGACTGGGTGGGGTCGGTCGCGTGGAGGGTGTGCACGCCCTTGGGGGCGTTCTCCCCGTCGTTCACGCGCGGACACCCAAGCTCGCCGAGGAGCCGGAGCATGTTGCGGATATCGGCAAGGTCAGGAACGTCGCGAAGGGTCACGGGCTCGTCGGTCAGGAGCGGCACGGCCATCATGGGCAACGCCGCGTTCTTGCTCCCGTTGATCCGAACCCGACCGTAGAGGCGGCGGCCGCCCTCGATGACGAACGTATCCATGCGACGACGCTCCTTCTCCACACCCACGCCGCGACTTCCCTGCCGCGAGCACAAGACATCATACATCGGTCAAACACGGCTCGGCGCTTGCGAGGACGGGAGAGAGGGCAAACGCCCGCGGGCCGAGCCTCGAACGAACTCGCTGAGCACCCCTCCGCTCTTCAGCCCGGAGGGCTAGACGTTCGTAGCCGGACGGTGGAGGAGGCTCCGCGACGACACCCCCGGAAGCGAGCGTACCTCGCGTTTGCACCGCGAAAGCGGTGCTCGTGCCCAAGGCCGACCTTCGCTCAACGAAGCCGGCATTCCCGAGAGCTGCCGAGATCCGTGATCACGCCAGCACGATCAAGCTCGACGAGGGCCACGGCAATCGCAAGCTGGCCGCCGCACCCACCCGCCCCGCGACGCTCCCGGTCTTGCAGGCCG
>JBMOHX010000518.1:0-2737 GCA_049317625.1 Phycisphaerales bacterium | reverse complement strand
GATTCGAAGTCCTCCACCAGCAGCGTGCGCCGCCCATCATCCGGGTCCGCGACCACGAACAGATTGTCCAGCGCCCACCACCAGTTGTTCCCCGCGTCCGTAAGCCCGAAGCTCAGCGTCACCGTCGACGCGCCCTCCGGGTTGTTCAGCGGCACCGTGATCGTCTCGTTCGTCGCGTCCGTCTTGAAGTTCGCGTCGCCCGCGATGCTCGTCCACCGCAGCACCTCCACCGGCGCGCCCCCGTCAAACGACGCAAAGATCGTCGCCGTCTGCGTGACCTCCGGCCGCCAGCTCGAATCCACCACGATCCGCGCCGTCCGCGGCGCCGCCCCCGCGAGCGAAATCACCGGCGTCGTCAGGAACGTGTTGTACGTCCCGGGATCGTGCGCGGCATCGTCCCACTCATCCGGGTCCGCAATCGCGACCGTGCCCGTTCCCAGCGTGAACTGCGTGCGCAGCTGGTCCCCCGCCGTCTGCGCCCACCACGGCCGCGAGGCGAAGCCCCACCCGCGCCACTCCGTCACTCCACCCGCCGGCACGCCGCTGCGATCAACGCTCCATCCCGTCGGCGGCGTCGCCGACCACACGTTCGCGCCCGCGAGCCCCTCGTTCACGTTCGGTCCAAGCGCGATCGATTCAAAGTCCTCCGCGAAAAGCAACTCCACCGGCGGGCACGGGCTCGGAGAGCAACTCGTCAGGTCCCCCTGGTACGTTCCGCGCTGGGCGATGCACTCGCTCTCGCGCAGCGTCGTGCAGAACCCCGACGTCAGGCAGCACGCTCCCGTGATCGCCACGCCCGTTGTGAACGAACCCTCGTTCGACCAGTCGCTCCACGCCAGCCCGCTGTCCCGGTACCGAACGCGCCAGTAGTACGTCGTTCCCGGCGCAAGCTCCGCCACCACCGTCCGGCTCACGTCCGGATCCGTCACGGTGTTCACACTCGCGTACCCCGTCGACGCGCCGCTCGCGCCCGGCGGCGCGTACCAGTTCTCGAACCGAGTCCACTTGTCCACCATCGGCGCACCGTACGAACCCGAAACCGTCGTCACCTGGAACTGACTCTCCACGTGCGCGTTCCCGTCCGCGTCGCTGAACGCGCCCGCCTGCAGCACCACGTCGTCCGCCGGAACCCCCGCACCAGTCGGCGAAACCGTCGCCGGCGTCGCCGGCCTGTTGCTGTACCGCCGAACCGTGATGTCGTCCATCACCTCGTTGTTCCGCGCCACAAAGTCGTTCCCGCGGCTGATCCGCCGCAGCCTGAACTTCGGGTTCGCGCCCGCCTCAACCTCCATCAGCACGAAGCCCCAATCGATGAACGAGCGCCCAAACTCTTCGTAATCCCGCGGCGGCACCAGGCCCCAATAGTCCAGATTCCCCTCCCCGCTCGCCACGTTCACCCACAGGTGGTTGTGATCCCTGCTCTGCCCACGCGAGTACGCGTGTGTATGGCCGAAGAAGTGAATCGACGGCTTCCCCGTCGACGTGCTGAACGCCTCCAGCTTCCTCACGATCTGCCCGCTGTAATCAAGCTCCCCCGGCGTCCACATCTCGCTCTTGTGCGGATGATGCATCTGCGCGAACACGAAGTCGATGTTCCCCCGCGTCGCCGCGTCCGCCAGGACCCCGTCCAGCCAGTCCAGCTGCGCCTGAACCCGGTACCCGCCGTTCGAATCCAGCCCGATGATCCGGACGTTGCTGTAGTCCTTGTACCACCAGTGCTCCAGGTACCCCGCCGTCCCGTTCGCCGGCAGCTTGAAATACCGGAAGAACCACGGCGAGTCCTGCTCGTGATTGCCCGGCACCGGATACGGCGGCACGTGCCGGATCAGGTTCTGCTCCTCGTCAAACCACTGCGTCTTCCACTGCTCGTACACCGTGCCGTTGTCGACAAGATCCCCCGGCTCGATCGAGAACGCCAACTGGTCGCTCAGCTCCGCCCCGAAGTTCTGCGTCACGAACCCGATCACGCCCTGGTTGATCACCTCGGTGTGCTTGTTCGTGATCGAACCACCCTGCGTGTCCGAGTACGCCACGAATCGGAACGGCGCCTCCGACGCCGGCACCGGCGGCGTGCGGAACCGATACGTCGCGCTGACCGTCGTCCCCGTCCGCACCCTGTAGTAGTACGGCGTGTTCGGCGACAGCCCCACCAGCCGCGCATTGTGGATCGCGGCCGTCCCCTGGCTCGCCTCGGACGTCCCGCTCACGATCGTGCCCAGCCCCGCGGTTGTGCCGTACTCGACCTGCGTCGATCCCGGTTCGGTTGTTTCCCACACAACCCACACACTGTTCGGCTCCGCGTCCTGCAGGAACGGCCCGACCCGGATCTCCACGGCACCAAGGCAGGAACAGGTCAGGGCGGTGCCAGCCGCGGCGGCAAGAATGCGGGGGTGAAACATCGAACTCTCCAGATGGGTTCTCGCGTGTTCGAGCAATCTGAACTATTTCCATGCACTCGCCGGTGTTCCGCGAGCCTGGCCCCCCTTCGTGCAAGCTTAACATGCGAGACACGTGGTCCGCGGGTTACCGGCGGATCATCTGGTCTTTCCCGGAGTTCCCGACATGCTTGTCGCGCCTTTGGTTGCTGCTTTGATGGGGTTGCTCGGTGGTCCGTCATCCCATCCCGGCCATGACATGCGAGAGTGGTGCTTCGTCCCCGAGTACGTGCTGCCGGCCGAAGCCGCGAACACCATCGGGCCCCGCCCTCCGTGTTTCCGCGACCGCGAGAAGGTGATCG
>JBMOHX010000517.1:0-2739 GCA_049317625.1 Phycisphaerales bacterium | reverse complement strand
GCTGGGTCTCGCCGCGCGTGGGATCGGCGAGCTTGAATGTGGCGGATCCTTTGGCGTCGATCTCGGCCGCGAAGGTTGATTCCATGTTCGAGGAGTAGCCGGTGACCATCGGGACGCGATCGGCGCTCACGCCGACGAAGACGCCGCCGAGGAGGTCGTTGCCGCGGGCGTTGAAGTACGCGCCGGTCTCGGAGACTCCCGTGAATGCCACGCCGTTGGGTCCGCTGCACGCCACGCCGGCGCTGCCGTCGGCAAGGGTGAGAGACGCATGGCGGCCGCCCTGGGTGAGCGTCAGAACGGGCGAGCCACCCTCGAATTGGAGCGTCGCTGCCGGCAATCCGGCCCCATCCACCATGACCAATGACTTCACCGTCAGGTCGGCGGGGGCGTCCGAGGGGCGACCGAGGCCCAATCCCCAAGGAAGAACGGCGGCGCAGACCGCGCCGGCGGCCACCACACGCCACCGGCGTGCGTTCGTTTCGAGGCGATCAAGTCGGCGAGCGAGGGCCTGAAAGTCCGACGATTCGACGGAACGGTTCATGTGCTGGCTCCTGTCTGGCGGTGAGATGGCCCGCCCGCGGGCGCGGGCGTCGCCAACTCGTACTGGCGGAGGGTGCTGAGGTTGCCCAGGGTTCGCGAATTGTCCCATGGGCACGAAAAAACCGGGCTGGATTCGGTTCCGAATCGTGGGCCCGGTCTGAAATATGCTCGGCGGGAGTCGAACCTGCAACCTTCGGCTTCGGAGGCCGACGCTCTATCCAGTTGAGCTACGAGCACAGCAGGGGAGATGATAGCTCGCCGACGCCTGCGCGTCACGGCGGTTTGCCGAGACGGGTCTACCATCGGTGCCGCCGGGATCTGGGATTGTCTCCGGACCGCGGGTATCGATGAGCACCTCCCCCACCTCAGGCATCCCGCGGAGTTCGGGCGTCACTCCGCTGACGCCGGTGTTCGGCGTCACGATCCTCAACAGCATCTCGACGACGATCCTGACGACCGCGATCTACTTCCTCACGGAGAGCGCGTACCACTTCGACCGCACGCAGAACTACGTGCTCGGCGTCGTGATGGGCGTCACGTACATTCTCGGTTCGGTCGCGGCGGGGCGGGTGCTGCGACTCACGCGGGGCCTTAAGCGCCCGATCGGCGATCGGAGCGTGCTGGCGGCGATCATCCTCGGGATGACCGGCGCGTGCGCGATTCCGTACCTGTTCCGGGGTGAATCGAGCTGGCCGATCTGGCTCCATGTGTGCCTCTACAGCCCGCTCTCCGGGATGCTCTGGCCGATCGTGGAGAGCTACCTCTCTGGCGGGCGCGAGGGTGAGCGGCTGCGATCGGCGCTGGGCCGGTGGAACGTGGGCTGGTCGCTGGCGGGCGCGTGCGGCGCGGTGTTCGTATCCCCGCTCGTCAAGGAGCACGCGCTGCTGGGGATCCTGCTTTTCGGTGCCGCGCACCTCGCGTCGTTGGGCTTTCTTCCGTGGTTCACGAAGATGCCGGGGACGCACCACGCGGACACGCCGCGGGCTCACCCGCCGGTGTACAAAGACCTGCTCACCGCGTTCCGGATCATGCTGCCGGTGGCGTACTTGGTCGTGAACACCCTGATGCCGTACCTCCCGAGCGCGATGCGTCGCGTGGGGGTGATGGACGGGTGGCAGACCGCGCTGGTCGCGATCTACCTGTTCAGCCGCGCGGCGACCTTCCTCGGGCTCGAGCTCTGGACTGGCTGGCACGGGAAGTGGCGCCTCGCGATCGCGGGGGCATCGCTGATCGTGGGCGGGTTCGGTGTGATTGTTTCCGCGGGGTGGTTTGGGTCCGGCCTGGGGCTGGCGGTGCTGGTGTCGGGACTGATCGCGTTTGGTGTGGGGATGTCCGCGATCTACGTCGGAGCGATCTACTACGCGATGGAGGTCAGCCATTCCGAGGTCGACGCGGGCGGGGCGCACGAGGCGCTGATCGGTGTGGGGTACACGGCGGGCCCGCTCTGCGGGCTGGTCGCGACGGTCGTGGCGACACGGGCGCTCGGCGACGGCGGTTCGATTGAGCCGCTGCTGCTGGCGGTTGTGGGGTTGGTGGCCGCGGCAACCGCGGGGCTGGTGTTCAAGCGGGTGCACCACCACACCGCGCGGAGCCGCGGGCCAGGGTGAACACATGCCGAACACCGGGTGGTCCACGGGTACCGGCCGGACGGTTCCGATATCATGGCGCGGGCGGAGAAGCGTTCGGGGCGCATCAACATGTGGGGAACGAGGGCCGATCCACACGGGCCGACCGCCCTTCTGGGTGTGAGCTGATGTGGTGAGCCGGACGGGGTGAGCGAAGGCCCGCCCGAGCGAGTGTTCACGGGCGAAGCAGCGGGGAGTCCGTTGCGAGACAGGAGCGTCTGCATGAAGTTGTTGAGGCGTGTAACGGGCGCGGCGATGCTGGTCGCGGCGATGACTTTGACCGCGTTGGCTCCGCAGGCGATGGCCCAGCAGGCCGCGCAGGCGGGTGTGGAAGCCGCGGCGCCCGAGACGCTCGCCCAGGAACTTTGGCACGTGGCGAAGGCCGGGGACGTCAAGCGATTCGAGCAGACACTCGCGAGCCTGGCGAAGCTGAACGCCGATGGGGACAAATCACCGTTGGCGGTCGGCGCGACGCGGCTGGTTGCGAACTTCGAGAAGCGTGAAGCGGATCGGGCCGCGCGTGAGAAAGAACTCCGCGCCGACCTCGCGAAGCACCTCGACGAGAAGGCGGAGT
>JBMOHX010000516.1:0-2743 GCA_049317625.1 Phycisphaerales bacterium | reverse complement strand
TCCAGGCGCATCCTGTGCACGCCATTGATGGTCACCATCACGTTCGCGGAGGAAAAGTTCCTCGACTGATAGATGATGAGCCCGCTTGCTCGCGTGTCTTGGTTCAGTCGTACTTGGATTGTGCCAGGTTCGGTGCCGCGGAAGTTTGCGGGCTTACCGTCGAACACGGTGCGCCAGCTGTCGTCAATCAACCCGCCGTTGTAGGTCACCGTGCCGGGCATCCCGATCACCTGCAACGTGGACGCCCGCGCCGCGAACTGCTCGGCCTCCAGGTGCTCAACACGGATATCGATCGGGTTCGAGGCGGCGAGCGAACGCAGCTTCTCGACGCGCGCATCGACCTGCGCGCGCTCCTTCTCGGTGAGCGGCGTGACCGAGAAGACTCCGCCCGCCAACGTGTCCCGGCCGCCCGCCCGATACCGGAACGTGTCCGAGCTGTTCGAGTACTGCACGACCAACGCCGGACCGTCGTAGCCCTTCTCGTCGAGCCGCCCGGTAAACGTGAACTCCACAGGGGGCGCCTCGATCAGTTGAAGCCCCTTGCCGCTCACGGTCATCGCGTTCCGATCCACCTCCGCCGAGGTGATCATCATCCCCACGGCCATCCCGGCGGAGCTCGTGGCCATCAGCCCGTGCGGCGAGGCGAAAGGCGCAAACAGCGGATCGATGCGGGCCTGACGCTCCGCCGCCGCCTTCGCCGCGGCCTCCTCCTCCCGCCGCTTGATCTCCGCCGCCTTCGCGGCCTCGCGCTCACGTTCTTCCCCCTCCATCTTTGCAGCCAGAGCCTTGTGCTCCGCCGAGTTCTCCAGGACGTACGGCTGGAACGACTCGATCTCACCAACCTTCGCCGAGTCGCCCCAGCCGTTCGACAGACCCTGCCTGGCCTTCTTGATCCGCTCCTCCAGCCCGGTGGTCTTGGGAACCGCCGAGGCCTCCCAGCCCTTCTCGGTTCGTTGGGCGACGACCTCGCCCCGCGCCGTGAAAAGCTCTCCCTTGTTGACCGCGATCCGCACGACGTTGGTCTGGCCCAGGCTGTCCACCCGCACCGCCACCGTCTGCGGTGCCGCGATCTCCCACGTCCACGAGGCCCTCATCTCGTTCGTCGACGACCCCGGTGCCCAATCTTTGAACTCGGGTGAGGACCCCGCCTTCGGAGCGAGTTCGCCAAAGGCCTGCCGCACCGCCGCCGTCGCCTCCGTCGTCGGCCGGCGCTCCCCGCATCCCCCCACCATCACCGCACCCGCCAGAACCACCAAAGCGAACGGTTTCATTGAGTTCTTCGTCATGACATAACCTCCGTGGCCGCGAGAAGGCCGGCCCCCGCCGACCCTCGGTAGAAGTCCGGCCCCCGCAGCTCGACCCTTTCAACAGCGGGGCCGCCGTCCAAAGTCCCTCATGAGTGGTTCGTGTTTCCTGTCACGGGGTGATTCCGCTACAAGAAACCCAGCCTGGAGCAGCGAAGCGACACCCAGCACATGCCCGGTCCGACGCCGGCGAACGTCGTACCCGCGATGGGTGTCTTGTTTCCACACCCGGGATAAACTTGGCCGGGGGTACCAGCCATGTCGCGCGACGTCACGAAACTCCTGGAAGCGGTACGAGCGGGGCGTGCGAGCGCCGAGGGCGATCTCATCGCGGTCATGTACGACGACCTGCGTGCGTTGGCCCGAGACAAGATGAACCGGGAGCGCCGCGGGCACACGCTCTCACCGACCGAGTTGGTGCACGAGGTGTACTCGCGCCTGAAACGCCAGGGAGCCATCGACTTGGCCCGCGATGAACATCACTTTCGGATGCTCATCGCGCAGGCGATGCGCCGACTGCTCATCGACCACGCCCGCCGACGCGGCGCTGCAAAGCGAACGCCCCCACCGCCCAACGAGAACGACGTATCCGAAGCCCCCGCGTTCGAGCCGTTGCGTCTCGACGTTGCCGAAGCGATCGACGCTCTCGCGGCGCAAGACCCCCGTGCCGCGGACGTCGTCCGGCTGCGGTGCTACGCCTCAATGACCACGCCCGAAGTTGCCCTGACATTGAACGTGAGCGTCGCGACGACGGAGCGTGACCTCCAGTTCGGCAAGCGTTTTCTGGGCGCGCACCTGGCTCCCGCGTTGGAGCCCGAACCATGAGCTTTTCTGACGGCAAAGAGAATCGGCACCGCGGCGGGGAGGCCCCGAAAGCTCTACGAGCGTGGTTCGATCGCGCCCTCGCCGAGCCGCCGGAACGCCGAGACTTCATCATCGCCGAGCTCAAGCTACTGGACCCGGTCGTCGGGGAGCAACTGAGGCAGATGCTGACCCCAACCGCCTCCGCCGCGGGCGAGGCGGCGCTCGCCGCCCTCGATGGCGCGATGCTTCCGCTGGGCGCACACGGCTCCGGCGAGAGTTCGGCACCGACCCGGGTCGGCACCGCGATCGGGCCGTATGTGCTCCGCGAGCGCCTCGGCGAGGGCGGATTCGGTGAAGTATGGCTGGGCGAGAGACTCGAGCCGATGCGGCAAGAGGTCGCTGTCAAGATCATCAAGCCGGGGATGGACTCGCGCGCCGTGGTCGCTCGATTCGACCACGAACGCCAAACTCTCGCGCGGATGGACCATCCCAACATCTCCCGGATCTTCGACGCCGGGACCACCCCCGATGGACGTCCCTACTTCGTGATGGAGCTGGTCCGTGGCACGCCCATCACGTCGTTCTGCGATCAGGCGCAGTCCACGATCTCCGAGAGGCTCGAACTCATGCGCGTG
>JBMOHX010000515.1:0-2743 GCA_049317625.1 Phycisphaerales bacterium | reverse complement strand
TTGACGAGGCTATGAAGCGTCTCGAGGCGGGCACGTTCGGTGTCTGCGAGCTGACGGGCAAGCCCATCAGCCTCGAGCGACTCGAAGAGCTGCCGTGGGCGAGGTACTCCATCGAGGCCGCCCGCGAGATGGAGCGGCAGCACATCCGCGGCTGAGAGGGGTGTTCGCCGCTGTGTCGCGAGTTGTTCCGAGCACGCAACCCCCGGCGCTGAGCGCATGGACTTCGCCGCGGGCCTGGTTCACCCTGACCTTGGTGACCGTCTGCGGGCTCATTCTCGACCTTTGGTCCAAGTCGCTTGCGTTCGCGAAGGTCGCCGGGATGCCGGTCTCGATCGACCGCGCGGATGTGCTCGCGGTGGGGCCCGGCCGGTTGCACACGCTCATCCCGCTTCACCCGCCGGTGGTGGTCGCGCCGGGTTGGCTCGACTTGACGCTGGTGCTGAATCCGGGCGCCGTCTTCGGGATGGGCGCGGGGCGGCGGTGGGTCTTTGTGGTCTTTACCTTCGTGGCGATCGGCTTCTGCCTGGTGCTGTTCCGCTCGTGGACGACGGCGAAGATGCGGGTCGCGCACGCCGCGATCGGTCTGGTGCTCGCGGGCGGGCTGGGCAACCTGTACGACCGCCTGATGTTCGCGTGTGTCCGGGACTTCCTGCATCCTCTCCCGGGGCGCATGCTGCCGTGGGGGCTGAAGTGGCCGGGCGGCAACCCGGAGGTTTGGCCGTACGTGTCGAACGTGGCCGACGCGCTGTTGATCGTCGGGATCGGCGTGCTCGCGCTCATCACGCTCAAGCACGACGGCATGCTCGCGGCACGCAAAGAAGCGGCGAGCGCGGAATCAGCGAAGAAGTGAGGCGAGGAACTCGACGGGGTGGAGGGCCGCCTTTGTGGTGGCGTCGCGCACCTGGTGACGGCAGCTTGTGCCCGGCGCGAGCAACACGTCCTGCTCGTCCATCGCTCGCGCGGCGGGGAAGAGGGCGAGCTCGCCGATGCGGTTCGAGAGGTCGAAGCGGTGCTTCGAGTAACCGAAGGAACCGGCCATGCCGCAGCAGCCGGTGTCGAGCACGGTGAGTTTGCTTCCGACGGCGCGGCGGACGAGTGCCGCGCTGGACTCGGCGCCCCACAACGCCTTCTGATGGCAGTGGCCGTGGAGGAGGACTTTCCCGCTGACGGAGGAGGCGTCGAACTCCGGCTTTGACGGGTGCTGGTCCCACGCGCGGTGGATGAAGTCCTCGGTGAGGAAGCTCTTGGCCGCGAGTTGCTCCCGCTCGGGGCGGGGCGTCTTGAGTTTGAGCGAGAGCCAGTCGTCCTTGATGGCCGACAAGCACGACGGCTCGCTGAAGAGGATGGCGACGCAGGACGGGTCGTTGGTGAGCGGCGCGAGGCGTGCGAGGGTTTCGTCGGCCTCGGTGGTCGCGGCGTCGAGCAGACCCAGAGAGATCTTGGCGCGGCCGCAGCAGCCGGCGTTGGCGAGGACCACGCGGTAGCCGCAAGCCTCGAGGAGCCGCTTCGCGGCGAGGCCGATGCCCGATTCGTTGTACATGCTGAAGCAGTCGCCGAAGAGCGCGACTGTTGGCGCGTTGGGTGTGACGTCGCGCCAGAGGCGCGGGAGCGGCGCGGAGAAGTGTGGCAGCGACCGGCGCGGGTGGAGGTTCAGCGCGGCGTTGATGATCGCGCGGACCGGCGCGAACGAGCTCACGGCGTTGGCGATCGGGTGGGCGATGGCGCCGAGCCGGTTCAGCACGCGGATCGCGCCCATGAGGCGAGCGGGCAGCGGGGGACCACCCGATGCGCGGAACCGCTGCGCGAGGTACTCCGACTTGAGCTTCGCGATGTCGACGTTGCTCGGGCACTCGGTCTTGCAGGCTTTGCAGGAGAGGCAGAGGTCGAGGGTTTGGTAGGTGCCGGGATCGGTGAAGGTGTTGTCCGTGCCGAACTGGCCGGTGATCGCGAGGCGCAGCGCGTTGCCGCGGCCGCGGGTGGAGTGGCGTTCGTCGAGGGTGGCCTGGTAGGAGGGGCACATGGTGCCGCCTTGCTTTTTGCGGCAGACGCCCGCGCCGTTGCACATTTCGACGGCACCGTCGAACCCGTGCTCGGCGGAGTAGTCGTAGTACGTTGTGATGTCCGAGGGGACGCCGACGGGGCGGCCGCGGGGCATGATGCGGAGCGAGGACGTGATGCTCTCGATGTCCCCGGGGGAGACGATGTTGCCGGGGTTGAGGCGGTTCTGCGGATCAAAGACGGCCTTGACCTCGCGGAAGGCGTTCATCAGCTCGGGGCCGTAGAAGCGTTCGAGCAGGGGGCCGCGGACGCGGCCGTCGCCGTGTTCACCGCTCATCACGCCGCCGAGGGAGCGTGCGAGGTCGGCGGCCTTGACGGCGATCTCGCGCATGATGCGGCGGTCGTTCTCGTCGTGGATGTCGATGAGGGGGCGGACGTGGAGGACGCCCACACTGGCGTGCGCGTAGTACGCGGCGCGGGTGCCGTAGGAGGCGACGATCGCGCGGAGTTCTTTGACGAAGGTCGAGAGGTTCTCGACGGGGATGGCGTTGTCTTCGATGAAGGTGATGGGCTTGCGGTGGCCCGGGATGCCGTGCAGCAGGGGCTCTCCGGCTTTGCGGAGCTTCCAGGCGCGGAGCATCGCGCCGGCGTCGGTGTGCTTCTGCAGTGCGATGCCCGGCACCGCGCGTGTGAGTGCAGGGAACTTGGCTTCCGTGATCTCGGCGAGCCCGCGGGTCGAGAAATA
>JBMOHX010000514.1:0-2758 GCA_049317625.1 Phycisphaerales bacterium | reverse complement strand
CGATTGGTCGGGCTCTCACGCAACGCGATCGAAGCGCCGACGGTGCTTGTCAACACGGACAAGCCGATCGTCGAGGCGGCTGCACGCCGCGCTGGGATACGTCAGCCCCGAAGCGTTCGAGGCTGCGATGAGTAGGTGAAAGTCTGTCAATGGAAACTGGGTCAGGTCACCCCGCGCGACTCCGCCGTCCTTGAGCGGGACAAGAAAGACGGAACCTTCGGAGTACGGGAGCTTTCTCATCTTTCACCACGGAGAGTCATGTACGGTTCAATTGTTGGGGGGGCCGTGTTGCGGAATGCGGTGGCCTCGGGTTGCTGTACGGCGGAGGTGCAACACGGACAGCGGCTGGAAAGCCGCTGGGACCCAGCCACAGGAATGTGGCTGCCACTGCGGATTCAGATTGCCGCGGGGCGCTTGACGTCGACGAAGGGCTCGAGGAACGGCAGCACGACGCCCTGGATGTGGTACGCCAGGCGCTGGTGCGCGGGGAGTTGGTCGAAGTCGGCGACTACTCCTCGGCAGTTGGTGGCGCCGCAACCGCAGGTCATCGTCCAGAAGCGTTCGAGCATCGTGGTGGAGTAGTCGAAGCGGATCTCTTCGCCGCGGCGGAGGGGTTTGAGGGCGATGAGTTCGAGGCTTCGGCCTTCGCCACGGGGAGATATGCCGGCGTTTGGGTCGCAGCTGTGGTTGACGTAGCGGCCGGGGGCGCGGAGGACGATGTAGACCCTGGAGAGTTCGACCTGCATGGTGTAGCACTGGTCGGGGCCGAGGTTGACGGCGGTGTCGAAGTCGACGAGCGGGCCGCTCATGGGCAGCAGTCTGGCACCGGCTTGGAGGTCGCGGGCGGCGAAGACGCCGACGCCGTGGGTGCTGCGGTCGAGGAAGACCGTTGACCACCCTTCAAAAAGTGGGTCGGACTCGGCGTCGGCCTTGGCCTGCTCGAGCTGGCCGGTGCCTTCGCGAACGGATACATGTGTGCTCATCTTGGTGTGGTCCATCGCCCTGCGCGCGTGCCGCGGAGAAGTTGTACTTCTGCGGCATGTACGGGGGCCCGACACAATGAAAAGCCGACCTTGAATGCGGAGGTGCGAGTGACCCCGGGTGTCGCGTTTTCGCCTCGCGCGGCGACGGCACTCGGGCTCTCGTGGGAGCTGGTCTCGTGGTGTGCCGCAGGGAAGAAGTGCGCGACGAGGGGCTGCATAAAGGTCCAGGCGGCACGATGCTAGCGGGCGTGGTTCGGTGATGCAAATGGGTTTTCGCGGCGGCGCATCGAGAACCGATAAACCCCCACGGAGCCCCTCGGGGTGCGTCCGTCGGCGCGGTCTGTCGACGTGTTGTTGGGAAGGCGGGCGACTCAGAATCGCTGATTGCGGCATAAAAACCGGGGCTGCTGGATCGACGTCCCGTCAGCGGGTCGGCGCGGAGTGCGAACAACCTGTCGACTGCGCGGCGTGTCGGTTCGGATGGAAACCCACTTGCGCGGGAAGAAACCCGGGGCCGCGTGCGGCCAATGATCTCGCGGAGGAACGATGATCCGCTGCAACCCGAGAGGCTTGTGTTCGTGGGACTTCCTGATGGACGGGGACGGCGGCGAGCACGCCGAACTGACTTTCGATTGGCTCGGTGAAGGCGGGACGCTCGATGTCAACGGGACTCTGCTCGAGGTCCGCAAGCAGGGCATCTTCTCTGGAGAGTGGGAGCTCAGCGATCGAGGCGAGCGACTGGCGAGCGTTCGAAAGTGGATGCTGTCGTGGAACTTTGAGATCACGGCTCCGCTGGGGGTGTACTGGCTCCGCAGGAGCAGCCTGTTCACGCGGGGCATGGGCCTGACGGGTGAGGGGACCGACTGCGTGATCGAACCCGAGCACGCCTTCACGCGGCGGGCGCGGATCACCGGCGAGTGGGCCAACTTCCCAATCGTGGCGTTCGCGTTCTGGCTGACGGTGCTGATGTGGCGGCGGAAGTCGAGGAACGACTGATGCCGCGGCTCATCGGAGTTGCTGCGCATGAAAAAACCGCGTCAGGCTGGGCCGGCGCGGCGGGATGCTCGTCGTCAGGCGCTGTCAGTTGGTCGCGGTCGCGGCGGGCTTGATCGTGCCGACGATTTCGGGCGCCTGCTGGAGGATCTGGTCGGCGATCTCGCGCCGGTTGATCTCGACATCACGCGGGAAATCGAAGGCAATGCGAACACGCTCGCCCTTCACAGAGGCAATGCGAACAACGCCGATCGGATTTTTCGGGTCGCCGATCACGACCTCTTCACCCTCACGTCTCGTAATGACGAGCATGGGTCCACTCCCGTCCTGGGCGTCTCGTTCCACCGGTGACGCTCAACCACCACTGTTCTTATACCACGCCAAGGTCTGAGGGAGAAGAAGCTTCGGGCCAATTCGCATATTCTCCCCGGCCCGTCCACACGAAATGGTCTGATAACCACCCACGAACGGGTGGGCGTGCGCAAGTGCTGCGCCGACAAGGGGTCAGGTGACCGCCTCGACCCCCGAAACCTCCGGCAGGTGGTTCTTGAGGTTTCGTTCGATCCCGACGCGAAGTGTCATCGCGCTCGAAGGGCAACCGTCGCACGCGCCGAGGAAGCGGATCCGTACGACCCCTTGCGGCGTCACGTCGACGAGCTCCAGATCGCCGCCGTCGGACTGCAGCGCCGGGCGGATCAGGTTGAGGATTCTCGTCACCCGATCGCGGAGGGTGGGCGAACTTGGGGGCGCTTGCTGTTGGCTCTCTGGGGACATGGGTGTGT
>JBMOHX010000513.1:0-2767 GCA_049317625.1 Phycisphaerales bacterium | reverse complement strand
AGCGAGAGTCGCGCGGTGGTGGTCTTCGTCGATGTCGACGCCGAGACCGTCCGTCAGCGGATCATCGCCGACGGCGCGGAGACGAGGCCGCCGATCCTCGGGGTCGACGCGGTCGCCGAGGTCGACGAGGTGCTGGCCCAGCGCCGGCCGTCATACCTCAGAATCTCAGATCTCCGCGTCGAACCTAGGAACGGCGACCCGATACAGATCGCCCGGACTCTCGCCGCGATGATCCGTAACTGGATCGCCGCGCGTCACTGAGCATCGAGCGAACGGACTGAAGTCCGGATCGTCATGACCTGGCCGAAGCGCTGGTTGATCTCCGCCATCTTCTCAGTTGCCGCTTGTTTCACCGTGAAATCGACCTCGGTCTCAAGGTTGAGCGACGAGGCCAGCGGCGAGATCCGCGTGAAGAGCCGGGTGCTCTCACCGACGCCAGCGCCGAGGAACGAGTGGACCTGCATGACGCTCCCCTGCCGACCGTTGGGCGCGTTCACGTCCTGCGGTTCGGCCCGCCGGGTGAACTCGAGGGCGAGCTTGCTGCCCTTGTCCGCGGCCGTCATCGTGTAGGTCGCGGTCTGGGTCGCCGCCACGCTGTTGATCGTGGGGGACGAAGTCGCCGTCCACGATGCGCCCGCGCCGACCTTGGGCTCGGGCAGCACCGCGGCGAGCTGTGTGATCGCCCCCTTGACGTTCTCGAACTGCACCCGCGCGAACTCCGAAGGGGCCTTGACGACCTCGGAGCTCAGCACGTTCCCTCGAGAGTCGATCCGGGCGTTGATGATGCTGCCTTGAATCGCCGCGGCGGCCTTGGAGACGCGGTCGAGGTCCAGGGGCTTCAGGGTGTCGTCCGGGGTCACCTCTGCCTTGTCGATGACCACGCTGTACGCGATTTCGCCAGCTTCGGTGACGTCTTGGACGGCGAGCGTGCACTCCAAGCGGTACTCCGCGGCGGGCCCGCTCGGACCGGCCTGGTTGTCCATGCGGATGACGTTGCGGGAGTAGAGCTTGAGCTCGAAACGCTCGGTTGATCCCTTCGCGGGGGCGTACCGGATCGCCGCGAGAGGCTCCGCGCCTGCTGACTTGAGCTCAATCGTCGCGAGCGCGGACTTGGCGGGCGAGGCGGCAGATTGGGCCGGGCTTGCGGGGGGAGATGCCGAGCCGGGTTGGGGGCTGGCGGTTTGGGCGAGCGAGACGGAGGCGATGGCGATGGCGGCGAATGCGGAAGGCAGTTTCATGAGGGGCTCCGTGCGGAGGTGGAAGGTGTCGGCTGTGCCAGCGTTGGTGAGACGCGTGAGGCGTCGGAACGGTTCCGGTTCTGGTACGCTTCTCGGGCCATGCGTCACTTCGATCTTTGCGTCATCGGATCCGGCCCCGGGGGCCAGAAATGTGCAATCCAGGCGGCCAAGCTGGGGAAGCGGGTTTGCGTCGTCGAGGCCAAGGAGGTTGTCGGAGGCGCGGCGGTCAACACTGGAACGATTCCGAGCAAGGCGCTTCGTGAGGCGGTGCTCTCCCTCGGGGGTACGCCCGAGCTCGCGCCGCGCTCGGCGGAGTTTATCAAGGTCGCGCGGAACTCGACGCTGGCGAACCTCTGGGGCGTGTGCGGCAGGGTGATCCGGGCCGAGATCGACATGGTTCAGGGCCACCTGTCGAGCAACGGGATCGAGGTGTTGCACGGGCTGGGTCGGTTCAAGAACAAGCACGAGGTTGAAGTGGTCGGTCAGCACGCGTGCGAGGTGATCCACGCGGAGCACGTCGCGATCGCGGTCGGCACACATCCGTCAAGGCCGCCCAACATCGACTTCGATCATGTCGACATCCTGACCTCGGACGAGTTGCTCGGGCTCAAGTCGCTCCCGTACTCGATGATTGTGGTCGGCGGCGGGGTGATCGGCACCGAGTACGCGTCGATGCTCGCGACCCTCGGCGTGAAGGTGACACTGATCGAAGGGCGGCCGCGGCTGCTGGATTTCGTCGACTCGGAGATCATCGAGGCGCTCCAGTACCACCTTCGGCAGGCCGGGGTCACGATGCGGCTCGGCGAGAAGGTCGTTTCGATCAAGAAGGTCGAAGCGCCGCCGGGGGCCAAGTCGGACAACGCGATGATGGTCGAGGCGATGCTCGAGAGCGGCAAGGTGCTCCGGGCGGACTGTCTTCTCTACTCGGTGGGGAGGCAGGGGCGACCGCCGGGTTGAACCTTGAAGCGGCGGGGCTGTGCGCGGACTCTCGCGGCAGGATCAAGGTGAACGCCGAGTACCAGACCGAGGTCGGGCACATTTACGCGGTCGGCGACGTCGTCGGGTTCCCGTCGCTCGCGTCGACGAGTATGGACCAGGGGCGTATCGCCGCGTGCAGGATGTTCGGGGTGCGCTGCGAGTGCATGGAGGACGTGCTGCCCTACGGCATCTACTCGATCCCGGAGATCTCGATGGTCGGCTGGACCGAGGAACGTCTGACGGCGGAAGGGATTCCGTACGAGGCCGGCATCGCGCAGTACCGCGAGATCGCGCGCGGGCAGCTGGTGGGCGACGAGCTGGGCATGCTGAAGATGCTGATCCACCAGGAGAGCCACGCGATCCTGGGGGTGCACATCATCGGGACAGGCGCGACCGAGCTCGTGCACATCGGGCAGTGCGCCATCGCGTTCAAGGCGACCGCGGAGTACTTCGTCAACGCGGTCTTCAACTATCCAACGCTCGCGGAGTGCTACAAGGTCGCGGCGCTCAACGGCCTCAACAAGCTCCGCAATATGTAGCGCCGAGACGGA
>JBMOHX010000512.1:0-2782 GCA_049317625.1 Phycisphaerales bacterium | reverse complement strand
CCCTTGCGAAACCGCCGCGATCCCTCCGCCTTCAAGGTTCGCCCGCAGCCGCCGGAACCGGTAGGTCAGCAGGTCTTCGGCCTTGTCGATCGCCCGATCGAAAATCTCCCGGCCGCCCTCGCGCTTGAGGAGTTCGTCGGGGTCCTTCGCGTCAGTCCAGGTCTTCAGCGTCGCGATCTTCACGTCCAGCGGCTCGGCGAAGAACACCTCAACCGCCCGGTCCGCCGCCCGCTGGCCCGCGTCGTCGCCGTCAAACAGCAGCACCACCCGCGTGCAGAACCGCCGAAGCACCGCGGCATGTTCCCGCGTCAGCGAGGTCCCCAGCGCGGCCACCGCGTTTTCCACTCCCGCTTGGTGGCACGCGATCGTGTCCATGTACCCTTCGGTCAGGATTGCCGTCCGCTCCTTCTGGATCGCTTTCGACGCGTGGTTCAGCCCGTACAGCGTCGCCTTCTTCACGAAGAGGCGAGTCTCCGGCGAGTTGAGGTACTTGGGCTCGTCCGCGTCGTCCAGCCGGCGGGCCCCAAACGCGATCACCCGCCCACCCGCGTCCTGGATCGGAAACATCAGCCGGTTCCGGAACGCGTCGTACGAGCCGCCAGATTCCCGCTGCTTCAGCAACCCCGCCTCAGCGAACGTCGACTCGAGCAGCCCCTTGCTGCGGATGTACTGCTGAAGCCCGTCCCACCGGTCCGCGCCCGGGCTCGTTCCCAGCAGGAACCGCTCCGAGATCTCGGGGAGGATCCCACGCTTCTCGACCACTCGCCTGGCCACCGCCCCGTGCTCGGGGTGCGAGAGCAGCGTCCGGTAGAACCCCGCCGCCACCGCGTTCGCCTTCAGAAGGTCCTGCCGGCTCGTGCCGGCAACCTCCGGACGGTCCGAGCTCTCCCGACGCCTGGGCGTGAGTTGAACCCCCAGCTTCTCGGCCAGGAACTCCAGCGCTTCCCGGAACTCCATCTTGAGATACCGCCGCACGAACGCGATCGAGTCGCCGCCCGCGCCGCAGACGAAGCAGTGGAAGATCCCCTTGTGCGGCACCACCGCCATCGACGGGTTATGGTCGTCGTGGAACGGGCACAGGCCCTTGAACTCCCGCCCGGCGGGCTTCAGCCGGACGTACTCGCCGACAATCCGGACGATATCCGCGGCGTCGCGCACCCGCGCGACATCGTCCTGCCCGTCTGCACTGAATCGTCCTGACGCGCGCATGCCGTTCCCCGCACCGCCGCACCGGTCCTCGGTGCGGTCGACGTTTACCCTGCTTCATCCGCCGGTGGTCGGCTGAAGGCCCGGAAAGAGGTAGAGCGTTATAGGTCCGCGGTGTGCCGGGAGAGGTGTCCCACCGACGCGGGGCCCCGATCCCGGTCAGGCCCCGCGTCCAAGCCGCGAAAGACGCCCCGAGTTTCGGTGCTCCCGAATCAAATGGTAAGGTAGCACGCGGCCAACAGCCGGCAAACAATCCGGAGGATTTCAACGCCCCCCCAACCGATCCAACCGGTGTATCGGTCCTGAGCCTCGCCGTCTTCCCGCCCGGAGATCAGAGTGTTGCGAGTCCGAGTCCAGTTCATCGGCCGGGTGCAGGGCGTCGGTTTCCGTGCCACGGTGAGGACGATCGCCCGGGCTTTCTCGGTCACCGGTTGGGTTCGAAACGAAGAAGACGGCTCGGTCGTTTCGGAGATCCAGGGGGAACGGCACGACATCGACCTGCTGCTCGCCCGGCTTCGCTCCCGCATGGACGACATGATCCGGGCGGAGCACGCCGCGGAGATCCCTACCGTCGACGGCGAAGACCAGTTCGACATCCGACGCTGAGAGACACATGCCACGAATCGTCCGCGCCGCCCTGGCCCAATACCGCTGCGAAATCTCCGGCACCGAACCGATCGAACGCCTCACGGCCCACATGGTGGACAAGGCCGAGGACGCGATCCGCAAGGCCGCCGCGGCGCGGGCGCAGGTCGTCTGCCTCCAGGAACTCCTCAACGCGCCGTACTTCGCCGCGGAGCAGGCGGCGAAGTGGTACGACCTTGCCGAGCCGATCCGGGACGGCTCGGGGTACGGGCCCACGATCGCTCGCCTCGCGGGGCTCGCGAAGTCGCTAGGGATCGCGGTCGTCGCACCGATCATGGAGCGCGCGATGGCCGGGTTGTACTACAACGCCGCGGCCGTGATCGACGCCCGCGGCCAGCTCGCGGGCGTGTACCGCAAGAACCACCTCCCACAATGCCTCCCGGGCTTCTGGGAGAAGTTCTACTTCCGCCCCGGTGACCTCGGTTACCCGGTTTTCGATCTCGGCTTTGCGAAAGTGGGGGTGTACATCTGCTACGACCGCCACTTCCCCGAGGGCGCGCGCGAGTTGGGGCTGAACGGCGCGGAGCTCGTGTTCAACCCGAGCGCGACGGTCGCGGGGTTGAGCGAGTACCTGTGGAAGATCGAGCAGCCCGCGCACGCCGTGGCGAACCAGTACTACGTGGGCGCGATCAATCGCGTGGGCGTCGAGGCACCCTGGAACATCGGCGAGTTCTACGGCCAGTCGTACTTCTGCGACCCGCGCGGACAGGTCGTCGCGCAAGCCTCGCGGGACCGCGACGAGGTGCTCGTCGCCGACCTCGACATGGATCTCATCGAGGAGGTCCGGCGCGTGTGGCAGTTCCTGAGGGATCGGAGGCCGGAAAGTTACGGGAGAGGCCATAGGGCATAGGCCGTAGGCCATAGGGAAGAAGGCAATGGGCAATGGGCAGTGGGCAATGGGCAGTGGGCAATGGGCAGTGGGCAATGGGCA
>JBMOHX010000511.1:0-2809 GCA_049317625.1 Phycisphaerales bacterium | reverse complement strand
GCCTCGACTCCGTTCATCGGCATGTTCGACATCGCCCCCAACGCGGTGAGCCCCGGTTCTCCCAAGGGCCTCTGCTTCCTCCCCGATGTCGACACCGTTCCCGCCGCGATCCGCCGCACCGGCGGCACGATGCTGCTGACTCTGGACGACGACAACCCCGGCCTTCAGGTCTGCGCGCTCGACGGTTCGGTTGTCGCCACCGAGGCTCTCACCGACAACCCCGTTTCCGTCGGCACCTCCCTGCTCAACCAGGGCATCGACTGCGGCACCCGCCGCCTCCAACTCGAGTCTTGCGCCTTCGACCCCGCCACCGGCACGCTCTTCCTCGTGAACGAGGGCGAGTTCACCGACTGCAGCGGCTTCTTCATCCTCACCCCGGACACGCGGTGCCCCTCTGACTTCGACGGCGTCAACGGCGTCGACGGTGACGACGTGATCGCCTTCTTCGGCGCTTGGGACGCGGGTGACCTCGCCGCGGATTTCAACGGCGATGGCGGCGTGGACGGCGACGACGTCATCGGGTTCTTCGGCGCGTGGGACGCGGGCTGCTGAGAAAGCAGCAAAGCTCAAAGCAGCAAAGCAGCAAATAAGAGATACATAAGAACCCCTGCGCGTTGGCGTGGGGGTTCTTTGCTTTGAACGGTCCGCTTGCCGCGTTCGGCTTCTGGGGAGCCATGGCGTGGAGTCCGAACCACAACACGGGGTGCCGCCCCGAGAACAAACTCCGACCCAACATGCGAGCCCAGAAGGGACGTCTGCGGCACGTCTATCCAAGCCTACCTCGACTTGCGCGAGAGACGCCCGTAGACTTTCTCATTGTTCCTGTGATCCGAACTGGTACAGGAAAGTCACGCAGGTCACGCGCGTCCGTGACCGGCCCGAAAGCCGCGGAGCGCACCCAGATGACCAGGGTTTGTCCGAGATGTGGGTGCAACTTCGCACTCAGGCTCTTGCCCGACGGCAGCACCGCCTGCATGCACTGTGGACGGGGCATGGAAAGGCTCGCCGCTCTCTCTGAACTCAACGAGGAGGATCGCATGCTTATTCCCTGGGACTCCATTCAACTAAAGCTCACCGAGCAAGAGACAGTGACGACCGACACGGTGCGGGTGAACGTCAAAGCCACGCTCTCGGTGACGCCCGAGCAGGCCGAGCGGGTGAAGACGACCCTGGAGGAGGCGCTCGCCAAGATCCTCGAAACCCGTTGGGAGATTTCCAAGGCGCTCCGGCGCGAGGACGCCGCGGGCATGGAGCAGGTGATGGCGATCGCGACGGTGCGGGTGAAGGAAGCCGCGGCCTCTGGTCTGGTGGCTCGCCTTCAGCAGGCCAGCCGGTCGGGCTTCAAGCTCGAACTGCTTGACATCGACTATCGCTCGCCGCGCGAGGCGATCGACGCCGCGAAACAGCGCCTGCGGAAGCTGGTGTACCAGCGAGCGGTCGAAGAGGCGGCGGTGGTGAATCAGACGGTGGTGGATGCCGGCCGCCAGTGGCACGTGCACGAGATCCAGATCGTTGAGCGTGTCGAGGACAACCGCCTACGTGAGGAGATGACGCGGAACGAGAAGGTCGCTCAGATGGCGTACAGGCACACGAGCGCGAGCATCCTTGGCAACGCCGAGGACGAGAATGAGGGGTCGCCGGACCTTTCGGTGGGCGGCAAGGTCGTGGTCGAGGGCACGGTCACGCTCCAACGACCGTCGGTCACACCGCCCGAAGGTGGGTTCTTCTCTGTCACCCCGCGGGCCTGACCACCGCGTGGCATGATGGTCGGGATTGGCCTACTGATCCTTGGAGAACGCCGATTGCATCGCGGCCCCCTCGCCTTTCAAGCCGATGGCGTCTGATGGGTGTTTCGTTGTCATGGAAGGCCCCCGGTAGAGACGCTCGTCTCATCCACCGGGTCCCGTCCCCGTCGCGCTCGATGCACGCGAGAAGTGGGGCACGGGACGTCGGTCATGGCAGCGATGACTGACGAGCCCGCATTC
The DNA here is from genome assembly GCA_049317625.1 of Phycisphaerales bacterium. Classification (GTDB taxonomy): domain Bacteria; phylum Planctomycetota; class Phycisphaerae; order Phycisphaerales; family UBA1924; genus JBEIUO01. The sequence goes on along the minus strand of JBMOHX010000511.1, from coordinate 824 downwards.
CATGAGCCAGGGTGAATGAGCTGATTGAACAGCATCAGGTCCTCGCCGCCGGCGACTCCCCACCATTTTCATGAGCCACCAACGCCGACGATGTCATCGCCTTCTTCGCTGCATGGGACGCCGGCTGCTGGGCCCAACGGTCGCGCTGGGCGATTCGTTTGATGGCGGTAGTTCCATTGCATGCTCGGAGCTACCCGTACGCGATGGCTCGATCGGACGCCCGCACTCCGGGCAAGGCAGCGCCGCCGGTGTTCCGATGAGTTCGTAGTCACAGTGCGTGCAGCGTCGTCCCGAAGATGATGCAACTGCCACCCTCTTGACTCCCCACAGCAGCGCAAGAACCAGCCCGCAACCTCCGAGTCCTGACGTGATATCGACCGAATGCGAGTAACGAACGTGGCCGCCGAACGGCGTCGTCTGGGCCAAGAACCCCTCCGCCGAGAAACCCCACTTCTTGCGTGGAGCCCAGATCCAACTCTCGGTGACCCACTGCGACGGCCGTGGCGTGCGGGGTGTCCACGCCAGTGCTCCGCCCATCACGCAGTACACCCGCCCCGGATTCGAAGAGTCGACCCACACCACGCCGCAGACATACGACGCCGCGGTCAGGGCGACGCTGCCGAGCCATGCACGCGTGCCCATGCGCCGCCCCGATTGCATCCAGTGTGAAGACTCGGCCTTTCGACAGAGGCGTACGACGTGGTCCTGCGCGGAACGCCGGCGTCGGGCGTCGCTGAGCCAAACCGTGATCCACACGGCCATGAGGAGGATCCACATCCGCAGCACGAACCAAAGCGAAAGAGTCTCGATCGGAGCCCAACTAT
>JBMOHX010000510.1:0-2816 GCA_049317625.1 Phycisphaerales bacterium | reverse complement strand
CTCATCTCCGCCCGGCAAGGTACGAATCGATGGCTCGCACCAGCCTCTCCGCGCGGCGCAGCCAGTCACCGGGCACATAGACCATGAGCGGCTCGTACGCAAACCCTGCCATAGGCTCGCGGGCGAGATACGCCCGGATGGCACGCAGGTGCTCGTCGTTCCAAGCCCACACCCTCAGGCCCGCCGCCTCCAACTCGTGGAAGCACGGCCCCAGTTGTTCATAGGGCACGCCGCTGGCGCGGTAGTCGCACGACAGGCACCGCACGCGGAAGTGCCCGGGTCCGAATGGAAGCATGGCGAGTAGGGGGACCTCGGCAGCCTCATGATCAACATCCCCCTCGGTCGCGATCGCGCACCCTCGGCACTTCGGGCAGCGCACCTCGATCTTGGTGGGACGAAGCCCGTGGTGGTAGCGAACGTGAGTGGACTCGTTCATGGATGAACCTTGGCGCGATAGGGGCCAGCGCGATCGGATCGGCGGTACCGTACATAGTCCCTGGCGATCTGGCTTTGGAACAGCGAGTCCTCCTCGCAGATGAGATCCGGCTGCACGGGCGGCGCGAGCCGTCGTTCAATCGGCATTCATCTTCCCATCAACAGCGCATCAATCGACATTCAACGACGTACGGTGTACAATAGGGTAGGTGTTCAAGCCCGCCTTCCAGATCACGCCGGCCATGACCATGGCGTTGATGGCCATCGAAGCCGACCGCCAGGCGGTCGCCTCTCTCCCCATCGATGTGACAGTGCTCGCCAGCCTTCGGGCGTCGGCACGGCTTCTCTCCACGCACTACTCGACGCGGATCGAAGGCAATCGCCTCACTGAGGCTCAGGTGGAGCAAGCGCTCGCGGGCACCCGATTTCCCGGTCGAGAGCGAGACGAATCCGAGGTGCGGAACTACTACGCCGCGGTCGAGCATGTCGAGAAGCTCGCTGCCGTCAACGACCCGTTCACCGAATCGAACATCCAGACGCTTCACGGTCTGGTTCATGAAGGCAGGCCGGCACCTACCCCGTACCGCGACGGCCAGAACGTGATCCGCGACAGCGGGTCCGGCGCGATCGTGTATCTACCGCCCGAGGCCCACGATGTCCCCGCTCTGATGCACGCGCTCATCCACTGGATCAGGGTCAACGTCGCGGGGCGTTCGCTGCCTGTTCCGCTGATCGCCGCCTGTGCGCACTACCAGTACGCCACCATTCACCCGTACGACGACGGCAACGGTCGCACCGCGCGGCTTCTGACGACATTGATCCTGCAGCACCAAGCCTACGGCCTCAAGGGCATCTACTCGCTCGAGGAGTACTACGCCCGCGACCTCGAGGGCTACTACCGCGCGCTTAGCCTCGGACCTTCCCACAACTACTACATGGGCCGGGCCGAGACGGACATCACCCCGTTTCTCGCCTACTTCCTCGGCGGCATGGCCGACGCGTTCTCCAAAGTTCGCATCAAGGCCGGCGACGCCGCGAAGCGTGGGGCAGCCGACCACTCGTCCTTGCTGCGGGAGCTTGATCCCAAACAGCGTCGTGTGCTCGAGCTCTTCCGACGCCAGGGAAGCGCCACCACCGCCGAGATCGCCAAGGAACTCGGCCTCAGCCCGCGTTCGGCTCGCCCACTCTGCGCGGCGTGGGTCCATGCTGGATTTTTGAGCGTTCGCGACCCCTCGCGGCGCAACCGGCTCTTTCGGCTCGCCCCGAGATGGGAAGCGGTGGTCACGAGCTGATCGCCGACCTCAGAACATCCCGCGCACATAGAAGTAAACGATCCCCACCACCAGCGCGATCGTCACGATCACCACCCACTTCGGCGGCATCCCCGTGTCACGCCTCGTGAACGCGTGGCCGCACTTCCAGCACAGCTCCGCCTCGTCGTACACCTCGCAGTTGCACGACGGGCAGCGGCGTGTGACGTCGCTGAAGCGCTCGATGTCGCTCTCGCTCGGTCCGTCGTCGGGTTCGTCCTCGTCTCGCCTGGGTCTTCTGGCCATCGGCCGATGATAGTGCCGTCCAGCCGCGCCGTCGGCGCGGGGCTCGGGAGCCTGCGGACGCCCGTTACATGGCCTTGGGCTTCTTCGGCTCGACCGGCTTCGCCGGCTTGCCCTGCTCCAGCCCCTTGATGTTCGCGATCGCGCGGGCCGCCTGCTCCTTCGACAGGTGCGGCAGGATCGCCATAAACAGCGTTGCGTTCTCCTTCTCGGTCGCGTTGCCCTTGGTGGTCCGCTGGTGCAGCTCCATCAGCTCCCGAACCTTGTCCTGCTGCGCATCGGTGAGCTTCACGCCCTGGAAGATCAGGCGGAAGCCCAGTTCCCCGCTGCTCTCCAGACGCTTGTACGCCCGCTCGATCTCGCGCCCGAAGCTCTCCACCCGCAGCCCCGCCGCGGCCTCGAACTTCGACGGCAGCTTGCCATCCTTGTTCACGCGCGAGCACCGGTCCTTGATCGCCGCGCGGTCGTATTCGCGCACCAGCGACAGCAGGCGGTCCGCGTTGGGCTTGTCGAGAGCCTTCGCGAGCTGCTGTTCGAGCGTGCCTTCCTTGGTCACAGGCTTGAGCTTGGCGACGGCTTCGAGGATGAACCACGCAACATCGGCCTTGTTCCCGGCCTTCTCAGCGGTGTCGATCTTCCCGAGCAGGAAGACATTCTCCGACACGAAGTCCTCGAGCAGCTTCGCACGCCGGCCCAACAGCGCGCCGGTTGCCTCGCGCTCTCTCGCGCTGAGCGTTAGAAGCGCGAGAGCCTCTTCCGGCACCGTGCCGTCGAGCACGCGGACCCGCCCGTCAAAGTCGCGGCTCACAAGCCCCTTGTGGCCCGGCG
>JBMOHX010000509.1:0-2822 GCA_049317625.1 Phycisphaerales bacterium | reverse complement strand
CGGTTCGCATGCGGATCAGCATGGTGTTCCAGAAGCCGAACCCTTTCCCGAAGTCCATCTTCGAGAACGTGGCCTTCGGGCTGCGGCTGCGGGGGCTGAGCGATCGGCGGGTGATCGAGGAGCAGGTTGAGCGGGCGCTCCGCGGTGCCGCGCTCTGGGACGAGGTGAAGGACCGGCTGCACGACAGCGCGTACGGGCTCTCGGGTGGTCAGCAGCAGCGGCTGTGCATCGCGCGTTCGCTCGCGAGCTCACCGGAGATCGTGCTGTTCGATGAGCCCACGAGCGCGTTGGATCCCATCGCCACTTCGCGGATCGAGGAACTGATGATGGAGATCCGCAAGGACGTGACGATCCTGATCGTGACCCACAACATGCAGCAGGCCGCGCGTGTCTCTGACTACACCGCGTTCATGTACCTGGGCGAGCTCGTGGAGTACGCGCCGACGCAGAAGATTTTCATGAACCCCGCGAAGAAGCTCACCGCCGATTACATCGGCGGGCGCTTCGGCTGAACGCGGTGTTCTTATGCGCCGTGCCGATCGTGCATGTCCTTGAGCTCCATCGGCTGGGCCGCGAAGCCGTGCTCTCCTGAGTTGAGCAGGACCCCGTCGACCTGCTCCCGCAGTTGAACCACGTACTCGACCGCCTCCGACGGCGTCATGCCGAGCAACACGCCGGGGTCGCAACCCTTCCGCGCCGCGCGTGCCGCGGCGAACTCGTGAGCGCGGTCCTCGTCGGTGAACGCGAGCAGGTGCGGGCGTCCCTCGGAGACGCCGACGAGCGGTGCGACGTCCTCCCCCTCGCCGGTGCCCACGAAGTACCACTCGGGCAGTGAGAGCGCCGCGTGCCAAAGCTCGTGGCGCGCGGTCTTGCTCACGAGTGTTCTGGCGGCGTAGGAAAGAGCATCAAAGTCGTGGCTCATGCACGCAGGGTATCGACTTGCGGTACGCTCTGCCCCGCGTGAAGTCAGGTCTAAGGAAGTTCATCGTCGCCCCGGCGGCGGCCCTTGGCGCGAGCGTGCTGATCGCATGGGCGTTCAAGCTGCTGTATGTGGTGGTGCCGGCAACGTACACCAACTCGGGAACGTTCCAGCGCGAGAGCGCGTATTACTCTTACTACGCGTGGGACCTTCCGGGGCGGACCAGCGTCACCGCGCAGAACCTCCCTATCCCGGTGGGACGGGCTCGGCCCACGGGGGCGCTCGCCAACTGGTCCGACGGGTTCCGCGTTCCAAGCTACACGCGTCTCTCCACTGAGCCGGGGGTTCAGATCGCCAACGGGGCGTACGGCTGGCCGTTCCGGTGCCTCCGGAGCTCCGTGCGGGTGCCTACGACGCCCGGGGGCGGCGGCCCGGTGTACCAGGATCAACTGATGCTCAGCCCAACCTTTCGGCCCAGCGGGCTGGCGGCATCCCTGCCGCTGCGCCCGATCTGGACGGGGCTGCTGGGGAACACGGCCTTCTGGCTCCTGGCATGGGGGGTCTGGAGGCATGGGGGCGCTCGGGTCCGGGCGACGGCCCGCAGACGTCGCGGGGTTTGCACGGAATGCGGGTACGACCTCAAAGGCGACTATTCGACCGGGTGCCCGGAATGCGGTTGGGGGCGGCCCGCGGAACGGAAGTTGAATGGCGGGGCGGCGTCCGAGAACTTCACGCCCGGGTGAATAGTATGAGGGGGGACCGAGTCACCCGCACCGGGTCGAACGGTCGAGCCAGGAGTTGAAGTTATGAAACGCATTCTGATGGTGGCTGCGCTGATGGGCGGCTTGGTTGTGGTTGGTTGCGAAGAGAAGAAGGCCGAGCCCGCGAAGGACGTGAAGGGCACCGCGAGCAAGGCGGCCGAGGCCGTGAAGGACACGGCGGGCAAGGCGGCCGAGGGTGTGAAGGACACGGCGGGTAAGGCGGCCGAGGCTGTGAAGGACACAGCGGGCAAGGCGGCCGAGGCTGTGAAGGACACGGCGGGCAAGGCGGCCGAAGGCGTGAAGGACGCGGCGGGCAAGGCGGCGGACGCCACCAAGCAGGCCGCTGCCGACGCGGCCGCGAAGGCCCATGCCGATGCGCTGGCCTCGGTCCGCGGCAAGGTTGACGGCATTCAGGGGCAGCTCGACGCGATCAAGAAGAAGGTCGACGCGCTCCCCGAGTTGGTCCGGAAGCCGGCGCAGGAGGCCCTCGCCACCGCGGAGAAGAAGTACACCGATCTCAAGGCCTCGTTCGGCGGTCTGGAGAAGGCCACGGGCGACGAGTTCACGAAGCTCAGCGGCGAGATCGCGACCCGCGCGACCGCGTTGAGCGACGAGATCGCCAAGATCGCGAAGTAAATAGTCCACAGCGGAAAAGAAGCGACGGCCCCGGTCGAGACAACCGGGGCCGTTCGCCGTTCTGGGGGGGCAAGGTGAAGCGGTCCGAACTAGTCGGCGCCCTCGCACCAGGGCTGGTCGTCGTTCTCGGGATGTTGGGGGTTCGCGCGGTTGGCCTTGAGAGCGGCGTTTTCGCGGCGGGTGGCCTCGAGGTCGAACCGCATGTAGCTGTGCGCGATGCGGAGATCTTCGAGATTGGTGCGCATCGAGTCGAATGCCTCGGAGATGCGGGAGTGACGCTCGACGGTCTCGGTGATCAAGGCCTCGAGCGCGGGGCGGGCGGACGGGGGGAGCGCGGCGACCTGAGCCTTCAACGCGCTGATACGGGCTTCGAACTCCTGAGTAAGCATGTCCTCTCCTCCGTGTCTTGAACTTCTCTTCTCTCTTGCCGCGTCCGGTGCGGCGACAGAAGAGGAGATACAACCGCTGTGCCAGAGCGGGAGAGAGGTGCGGGGTCCGAGAAGAGG
>JBMOHX010000508.1:0-2827 GCA_049317625.1 Phycisphaerales bacterium | reverse complement strand
TCCGCACCCCGCAGATCCTCACGCAGCCCTCTTCGCAGACGGTGAACGTCGATCAGCCGGTCTTCTTCGCGCTCGAAGCGAATCCGCTGAACGCCTGCGTCTCTGGATTGGCGTACCGATGGCAGCGCCGTGACCCCTTGATTGAGGACGACGCGGCTCCCAACGCATGGCTCAACCTGAACGACGGCGGTGGCTTCTCGGGTACGCACTCCCCAACCCTCGCGATCTTCCGGCCGACACCCGGCCTCGCGACCGGCTACCGCTGCAAGATCAGCAACGCCTGCGGCTGCGAAGCCGACGCGAGCGGCGTGGTCTACACGAACACGGTCAACTTCGCGGCGGCGTGCCCGAGCGACTTCAACAACGACGGGAGCGTCGACGGTGACGACGTGATCGAGTTCTTCGAGCGGTGGGATTCCGGCTGCTGACATGACCACCCCCAGTCCTCAGCCAGAGTCCGACATCGCCCGAGCCATCGGGGAGCACTACGACGTGCTTCGCGAGATTGCCGCACAACGGTTGCGAAGAGAGCGGACTGGCGAGATCTCGGCGACCTCGGTGGTGCATGAGGCAGGTAGACGTTTGCTGGTTCAACGGGCCGGCCCACAGAACGACGACCAGTTCCTCGCGATCGCGTCGACGATGATGCTCCGCGTCGTCGTCGATCGGCTTCGCAAGTTGGGTGCGACCCGCCGTCACGAGGCCGGGGCAGCTCGCGCCGCAGACGCTGACGAACAGCCCGCAGACGAGGGAGTGACCGAGTGCGTCCGTGAGCTATGCGCGAGGTTCCCACGCCAGGCCGAGGCGTTTGTGCTCAACGTGGTGTGCGGGACCAGTCAGGAGAGAATTGCACAGATGCTCGCGATGTCTGTGCCCACTGTGGAGCGTGACATCCGCTTCGCAAGGAGCTGGCTCGCGTCGAGACTCTCCCGAGGTGGTGATGAGGCATGAGTCACGACCGCGACCGTCGCTTGGCGGCCGAGTTCGATCGGCTGAGCTCGCTTGCTTCGGACCAGCAGCCGGGAGCACTGAGCGCAATCGAGCGGGAGGACGCCGAACTCGCGCACGAACTCGCCCGGATGCTCGCGGCCGCCCCGTCTCAGGGGCTCGACTCGCAGATCGCCTACAGCTTGGCGCAAGCGTTCCACCGCGATCAGGTTCTGCTGGGACCCTACACAATCCTCGACGTGGTGGGAGAGGGCGGGACCAGTATCGTCTACTCCGCGATCCAACGAACCCCCGTCGAGCGCCTTGTTGCGATCAAATTGCTCAAGCCCGGACTGGATTCCGAGGCGATTCTTCGTCGCACCGCACTTGAACGTCGCTTGCTGGCATCGCTGGAACACCCGCACATCGCGCCACTCCTCGACGCCGGTGAGGCCGGAGACGGCCGCCCCTTCTTCGTGCTCCCTCTGCTGACGGGCAAGACGCTACCCGGGTATTGCCGCGACCGAAACCTCTCGATACGCGAGCGTGTGGAACTCTTTCTTCAGGCATGCCATGCTGTGCGGTTCGCCCACCAGCGGGCCGTGATCCACCGCGACCTGAAACCCGGCAACATCCTCGTCTCGGTCAAGGGCGATTCAGCCTCCGTTCGAGTGATCGATTTCGGAATCGCGAAGCTCCTTGAGCCCGAGGCCGCCGCGGCGGTCACCGACCTGGGAACCACGCTCGGCACCCCTGGATACATGAGCCCCGAGCAAGCCGCGGGCAATACGGCGGCGATTGATGTACGAACGGATGTGTTCGGCCTCGGGGCGGTCCTTTACGAAACGCTCACGGGCGCGAGAGCGTTCGACAGTCACCAGCTTGCCGGGCTTTCCGGTGCGTCGCTCTACGCCGCGATGCAGCGGGTGATCCCCACGCCCTTCCCGGACAGGACCCGGGAGAAGGCAACCCGGATCGACGCCGACTTGGAGTCAATCGTCCTGAAGGCGCTCGCGTTCGAGCCGGCCCGGAGATACTCCGATGTCGGCGAGTTCATCGAAGATCTTCAGCGATGGGAGCACGGAGACGCCGTCCTGGCCATGCGAGGCCGGCGCCGGTATTTTGCCCGCAAGTTCGTGCGCCGGCATCGGCTCGCGTTCGTCGCCGGAGCGTCTATCTTGATCGGGCTTTCGATGACCGGCCTGATCGCGCTCCGCGAATGGGATCAGCGGCTCAAGATCGCCGCAGCCGAACGACAGGCCGACTACGCCGCAAGGGTGCTCGCGAACTTCGAGCGATTCCTGAGGGGGCTGCTGGATGGACTGCGCCCGGACCTTTCGGAGCCGGAGTTCCGCCGATCACTCTCCGACGTTCTCGCCCTCGCGACCAGTGATACGGCCCTTCAGGACGATGAGGTTCAACTCCGCGTCTCGTACATGCTCGCACAGACCTTCTCCCGGATGGGACGGGCAGAGGCCGCGGTGGAGCAGTACGCGCGAGCACTCGCGGCCGCGGACCGGCTCCCGCACGGACAACTAGGCAGCCTGGACGATGTAAGGGAACGGATGGCATGGGCCTTGGTGGACGCGGGACGCACGGATGATGCCATCTCGGCACTGGGGAATGCCGACGAGAGCCGACTCTCGGGCGCTCGAAGCGTCCTGCGAACGATGGTGCGAGCACGAGGGGCTTCGGCCCACGGCCGGTTCGATGAGGCTGTCGCCGCACTCGATGCCGCGGCTCCCGATGCGGATCGCTGCTGGACGGGTGCCGGCCCAGACCGCATCGAGTTCGTGGTCTGTCGGGTGCAGGCACTCACCGCCGCGAAACGGACCAAGTCTGCTGGCGAGATCATCCAAGCCCTCCTGAAGACCGCCGCGGCAGATCGAGGCGAGGACTC
>JBMOHX010000507.1:0-2843 GCA_049317625.1 Phycisphaerales bacterium | reverse complement strand
GAAGCCCCAGACCCGCGCTGGACTGCCTAACCATGGTGGAACACTACTTGAGTTCGACGAGGAACTCAATCTCGACCGGGCTGCCGAGGGGGAGCGCGATGGAGCCCACCGCGGCACGCGCATGTTGGCCAGCTTCGCCGAACACGTTCACGAGGAGCTCGCTCGCGGCGTTGGCAACCTTCGGCTGATCGAAGAAACCCGCGTCCGAGCAAACAAACACCCCCAGCCGCAGGAACTGGTGCACCGCTCCCAGCGAACCCGCCGCGGCCCGGATGTTGGCAAGGCCGTTGAGCACGCACTGCCGGGCGCAGTCGAACGCCTGTTCCATGGTCACCTGGGATGGGACCGCGCCCTTGGCGATGAGCACACCATCCCGAATGGGGATCTGTCCCGCGACAAAGAGGAGATTCCCGCTTCGGCGTGACGGCAAATACGCCGCGACCGGCTTCACGGGCGTGGGAAGAACAAGTCCGAGTTCGGCGAGGCGTGTTTCGGGGGACATGCGTCAGCGTAGCCGTGGTCGTTGGATGACTGACAGGAGACCAACTGACAGGGCTCGGATCCAACATCACAGAACGCGCATTTCTTGCGCCACGCTTTGAAAGAGGCCAAAGACCCAGCCCACACACGAGTTGCAGGCGTGGCCGTTGCGTCTCCACGCCGCGAATGAACGTGGTTGTTGCGTCGAGCCCGAAATGCGCTTCCGGACGGGCACGGATACTGATAGCCTGCCGACTCGCGGTGGAACGCGAACGGGTTCCGGGGGCGCCGAGATGTGAGGGCGGATGATCGACGTCGCGATGAAGTTTCTGGCTGACGAGCTCAACGTCTATCTCCGCAACCGCACGGGGACGGATCTGGGGCAGGTGACCCTCGGCCCCGCCGCGGACGACAGCGGAAAGTGGGGCACAAAGGAAGGGTCCCTCGGGCTCTCGCTCATCGGCATCGAGGAAGACCGCGTGACCCGCGCGACGCTGCCGGAGATGGTGCTGGTGCAGGGCAATCACGTCATCTTGCAGCCCGAGCTGCGGCTCAATCTGAACATCCTCTTCTCCGTCCGGCTCGCCAACTACGAGAGCTCGCTCCGTTACTTGTCTTACGTGATGATGTTCTTTCAGCATCACCCTTCATTCGAACAGGACTCGTTCCCCGGGTTGCGCTCCGACATCCGCAAACTCGTCGTCGAACTGCTCTCCTGGACCCCCGAGCAGGCGAGCCAGATCTGGGGCTACCTCGGCGCAAAGTACCTGCCTTCCGCGGCGTACCGCGTCCGCATGGTGATCCTGCAGGACGCCGAGCCCCGCGGCACCGGCCGGCCGATCACCGAGATCGTCGCGGAGACCCGCCAGCGATGAGAACGCTCTTCGCCCCACTGGTCACCCTGTCGATCGAGCACGAGTTCTTCGCGGGCATCTGCGAGGACATCGCGATCACGATCCCGGAGTTCACAGCCGCGGCGATCCGGCGCGGTCGGGCGATCATTCGGTTCGACGCCGGAGTACTCCGTGTGCTGCGCGAGGTCGACGACCCCGAAACCACCGCGCTCGCGGGCAAAACGCTCGTCTTCGGGCTGCGCCCCGCGCCCGCCGCGTTCGAGAGCTTCACCGAACCGCTCGTCACCTCGCGGGCCGTCGTTCCGCGCCTCAGCGTCACCGGCCCGGGTGTCGTGGGTGCGGTGGGCGAGGCGGTCATCGCCACTGGCTTGTACAACGTCACACCCGCCGACCCCGACGCGGCGCTGCGGCTGAGGGTTCGAGACGGGGGCGATCGCGTGGTCCGCTCCGGCCTCAGCGACCGGCCTGGAACCGCCGCGAACCTCGATCTCCGCGGGTTGGACGAGGGCGGATACAGGCTCGAGCAGGACATCGACGGGAACCCTGCGACTCAGGTGGTCAGGACGCTTTACGTGAGCCGCGATCTCGAGCGGGAGTCGCCCTGGGCGGTGCTCGAGCTCCCGGTGTCGGCCGCGGCGTACGCGGGGGGCGTCGAGTTCAGGCTGGTCTTCGCCGCCCGCAGAGAAACCGTGAAGTACGTGATCTTCGCGCCCCGGTTGGAGCCCGCGGAACTGGCCCAACTCAACGTGGTCGACCGCGGCGGTGCGGACGAGGGGCGGCCGACGCTCGAGTTCGAGCGCGTCGACCCGGCCGGGAACGGCGATGTTCCCGGGGGGGGTGGTGCCGGGATCGTCTTCAGGTCAAGGAGCGCGGTGCCGCGCCTCGCGAAGGGCCGTCGGAAAATCCAGCTCGTGAAGAACGGGAACGTGTTGATCGAGAACTTGCCGTCGCCGTCCAGAGACCAGGTGCAGCCGACGGTGGTGGTGCATTTGTCGAAAGTGTCCGCGATCTAAAGGGTAAACAGCATGCCAACGTACAGAACGCCGGATGTGTATGTCGAGGAGATCTCGGTCTTCCCACCATCGGTCGCGGAGGTGGAGACGGCCGTGCCCGCGTTCGTCGGGCACACGCAATCGGCGAAGCGCTCGGTCGCGGACGATCTCCGGAACGTCCCCACGAAGGTCTACTCGTTCACCGAGTTCGAGCAGTACTTCGGCCTCGCACGCGACCCGATCGAGGTCACCGTGACCGGCACCACCGCGACCGCCGCCGCGACCCCGCTGGTGGCGAACGAGGCAGTGCCGCCGTTCCGGCTGGCGCACGCAGTGAAGATGTACTTCGATAACGGCGGAGGCAAGTGTTACATCGTGTCCATCGGCGCACTGGACACCCCGCTCGACGCGGGCTTGTTCGAAGCCGGCCTCAAGACCGTCGAGGCCCAGGACGAGCCGACGCTGCTCGTGGTCCCCGAGGCCGTGCGCCTGAACACCGCCGGCTACACCACCGTGT
>JBMOHX010000506.1:0-2846 GCA_049317625.1 Phycisphaerales bacterium | reverse complement strand
GACAGCCGGAAAGCCGCCCGCGAGCGAGATCTGCATCGACGTGCTCAGCGTCGGTGACAACGCCTCGAACTGAAACGTCCTGATCAGCGTCCCGCTGTTCGTCGCCAGGATCGGGGAGAGGAACTGCGCGTACGACCTGTAGTACCCGTTCCCATCCTGCGGCAGCGCGACCTCGTTCAGCCCCCCGGATTGAGCGAACGAGGGAAACGTGGAGAGCAGGAGCGGCGGTCCGCCCGCGGCGTTCAACCCCGTGAAGTCCAAGTACGCCGGATCCCACGTGAACACCACCTCGGCCGCGGAGAACGTCTGCGGCAGCCCGACCGTGTCAGACACCGCGTACAGACCGAAGTTCACGGTGTCCCCAACCGAGTACACGGGTGCCGTCGCCCGAAACTCAAGATTGATCGCCGCCAAAGCGCCGGTCGCCGCGACACAACTCGACAACGCCATAAGAAACGCTGTTCGCATTCTCGCTCTCCTTCGCCGCATTTCGCAGCATCGAGACCGCCACCTTCCGGACGGGAACCCGACGCGTCCCCTTCATGGCCCGTTCTCTCAATCAGGCCGATGGCTACTCCCATCTCCCGAAATCCTACCGGGGCTTCTACTGCAGCACAAGCCGCGACGTGTGAATTCTCTCGAATTTGTGATTTTCAACTATCAGTGCCAATTACATCTCACCGTCTTGCTCTCGGGACTCGGTATAGCCCCATTTTTTATGGATGTATCAAACAGCTTAACCATATTTCAGCGACGACATCTCTATTCTTGAGCAGCACGCTGAAACCGAGCACAATTGCTTGCCCTACACCGGGCATCGCTGCCGACCTCACACAACGCAAACATGCTTTCTGTGAGAGAGCGCGGCGCAGCGCTGGCCCTCACCGCTCGCACTCACGACGCCTATGGCCGCCTTCACAACAACAACCAGCGTGCGACTCGGCGCGTGACGTGGAACGCTCGCCCAGCAAGTCCCGCGAGCGGCGATTCTCGCGACCTGCGACACCCACCCGCCATCGCGGGCATGGGGCGCGTAACGAGACCGGATCGCCTCAGAGCGAGCCGATCAGTTCGCGTTTGTGATCGAGCAAGATGCGGCGCCACCGCGCGAGTGCGCGATCAAGCGGTTGCCGAATGGCCAGTGGCCACGAACTTCTCCGCCACGACCATCTGCACCTCGTACCGCATCAAAGCGCGGTTGTGCAGACGGACGTGCCAGGGCACCTTCCGCTCATCGGCGATCAGACGGAGGCCTTCGATGGCCACCGGGTGCGCCCCCGGAGTGAGCAGCGCCGCCAGCAACTCATCACTCTTCCCGCCGAACGCGCCACGCGGGGAGTGTCCCCCGATCCACGTTTCGAGCGGGGTGACATTGGCCGACCAATCAAACGGAGTGGCGATCGCCGCACGCCCGCCCGCGGCGAGCAGCTCGCTGATCCGCGCGAGCAGAAGCATGGGCACTGGTACGCAGTCGAGCACGTTGAGGCAGCAGACTCCCCCGAAGCTCGACGCCGCGAGGCACGGGTTGCACGCGTCCATGATCCAGAAATCGACACGCGACGCGCCCGCTGGCAGTTCGACTTCGAACTCGCGGTGCTCGTAGAGCAGCCCCATCGAGCGTCGGTAGTACCCCACTCGCCCGGTCCTGAGCACCTGCTGCGCGGCACGGGTCATCGCGCCGTGCATGTCGATCCCCAGCACCAGCCCGGAACCGCGCGACGAGAGCTCGAACGACGATCGCCCCACCCCGCACCCGATGTCGAGCACCGGTCCGGAGGTGCAAACGCCGCCGAGTTCCGCGGCACGACCCACCAGCCGCGCTACCGCGCCCGGAACGGCGCCGGCGGGCGCCGCCGGCTCGTCCCAATCGCCATAGTGGTCCCACATCGCGCTCGACAGGTGCTGCCGGATCACATCGTCCCAGCTCCCGGGCCCCGCGCACTCCGCGAGCGTCGAGTCCATCGCCGCGGGGAGATCGGTCCGTCGCGTCAGCGAGAGATGCTGCGAGGCGATGTACTCGCGAGCGTTCGCCAGCAAGATCGGAACGCCATCGACGATTGGGTACTCGGCCTGGCACGCGCCGGCAACACACGTCAGCATGCCGTGGACGACCAGCTCACCCTCGACCAGATCACGCCGGGTGAGATCGAGGCGTGAGCCCTCGCCCTTCTGAGTACAGATCGGACACAGCGGCGCGAAGGCCTCGAAGTGGCTGAGTTTCAAGTTCGATCACCCGCCGATGCTGACCGTGGGACAGCACGGCGGCAGAATCGTGCCCGTCGGCCCGGGAATGGGCGCGACGCACGCGGTGTGGGCCGTCATATCGCCTGACCTCGCCGCCGGCAGCTTCATGATCATCACCGTCATCGAGCCCTTTGCGATCATGCCGGGGCCGCCGGGAATGCACACCGGCATCGAGCACGGCGCCGATAGATCTGTGGCCCGCGCCGCGGCGAGCTTTCCGATCATCACCGTCGCCGCGCCCGGCGGGAGGATCGCGAGCGGCAACCCCGGATGGGGCACGGGAGTGGGAACCGGTGCCGGCGGGTGCATCGGCGCATGGCAATGTGGCGAATCCTGCTTCATCAAGTCGCTGACGCGTGCTGCCGCTGGCATGTGCTCGTTCCCCTTCGTGGCCCGTCGCCGCCCGCCCTGCGGCACCCCAAACTCCATCCGGGCCTCGCGACATTCTAACAGGCGCGGACCGATCGGTCGAGTGGAGCCCTATCCTGTCGTCATGAGTTCGAATCTCCCGACCACGCAGCCGCCCGGGGGCCTCGTCGCCCTTCCCTCAGGCAGGACGCTAAGCATCGCCTCCGGACCTACCGGCGATCACATCGAGGTCC
>JBMOHX010000505.1:0-2848 GCA_049317625.1 Phycisphaerales bacterium | reverse complement strand
ACCGTCGCGCCCGCCGCGTACGGAACGAGCGTGAGGGCGCCCACCCCGAGCCCCACAACCAGCGGTGCCGGCACCCCGATGAGCCAGTACGCCACGATGTAGTACATGATCAGCACCGCGCAGATCGTCAGCCGCCCACGCACAAATCCCGCGATCACCGCGTCCATCCGCGCGAGCAGGTCCACCACCCGCCCCTTCTTCCGCTCCGGGATCAGCCCTTCCCAGAACTCCAGCACTTTCCCGTATCCCGTGCAGAAGAAGAAGAAGAAAAAGGCCGTCAGAAAGCCGCCGAACAACAGACTGAAGATCGAGGTGAACGCGCCCACCGCGGCCCCCACCGCGCCCCCGCCCACGTTGATCGCCTGCTTCCCGATCGCACCGGCGTTACGGTTCAACCACTCCAGACCCCACATGCCGACGTCGTACAACTCGCGGAGCGCGGCCGATCGCGAGTCCTCCGCCTGCACCGTTGCTCCGACATCGTCGGGCACCGCGTTCTGGGGGCCATCCACCGGCACCGGCTCCGCGCCGGGGACGACGGGGGCCGGTGGCGTCGGGTTGTCGCCTTCGGGCTTCGGTGTCTCCGAGCCCAGCCGCTCGAGCTCCGCCGCGGCTCGCGCCTTGTTCGCTTCCTCCTGCCGCCGCTTCGCCTCCATCTCCACGTCAACGATCGAATCTCTGATCGAAAGCCACGCGGTCCCTCGGCCGTTGCGGAGCAGCATCTGCCGTTTACCGAGGTCCTCCGGCGCGCGGATCGACTCCACCGTCTGGTTCACGTTCCGCGCGATCGTCTGCGCGAACCGCACCCCCTGCACGGTCGCAAACCCGAGCCCGAGCGAGACCGGGAGGATCACCACCAGCAGCGCGGCGAAGATCAGACCGATCGCCACGCCCCGGCGCGTGAACAACCTCGTCCGCACGATCATCCGCACCAAAGGCTCGCACAAGTACGCGAAGGCCATCGCCAGCAGCATCGGCACCGTCACCACGCTCAGGCGGTATCCGAGCCAGATGAGCCCGACAAACGCGGCGATCAGCACGCCGTCGCGGATCGGCTGGATCTGCCAAAGGTGAGAGGTCCGCCAGTCCTTGAGTGGGGGAGAGTTCGGGGGCGACATGGGGGAAGCGTACCGACGAACGCGATTCGGGGTGCGACCAGCGTCAGACCGCGGTCGTCAGGTCGCCGAAGGCCTCGTCGAAGTCGAAGACACCGCGGAAGTGCTCCAGCGAGTCGTCCTCGTTCTTGCGCATGATCCCCGCCTCGACCATGGCGTACACGATGCGGCCAAAGTCGTCGGTGCTCTCGATCGTCCACCGCCGGAGAACCGTCCGCGCCAGCCGACCGTACTGGATGAGGGCGAAGTCCCTGAGCCCGAGGCACAGCTGATGACCGGTCACGTGACGGCTGTCGCCCTCGCCGCCTTCCTCACCATGCACGAGCTTCACCGTGTGGGCGAGCCCGTCGCGCACGAAAAGAAACGCCGCCGGCGGGAACTTCCCGGCCTTGGGCTTCAAGTCCTGCCATTCAGGAAAGTTGATCTCGGACACGCACAACTCCTGAGGAACCATGCTCCGCCGTCTATCGGCTCGTCTCGCTCTTCGCACAAGCGGAGATCCCTACCTCGACCAAGTTGAGTCTAGGCCGTTGATCCCCGCCCGGCCAATCGACCACCAAACAGAACACGATCCGATCGGTCCCGAACGCTCACAGAAGCCGCGCCACGCAGGTACCACCTCAGCGGCGCCCCACGCCACTCGCCCGCGCTCTCTCCGATCCCGATGCGCGGGCATCTCACCAGCTTCGAAGCCGCGTGCGCCCTCGGTCGCTCGACGTCAATCCACAGTCGGTCTGATGTGGCCAGCGCTTCGCCGTCCAGTTCCCGGTTGATCGCCATTGCCCTGCAGAGCGAACCCGGCCCCCGGCAGAGCTCCGAGTCCGACACCGCACGCCCCCGGTTCTGCCGGAGCACCCCGGTGCCCTCCTCTGCCGCCACCGCTCGAATCAGGACCGCCTGAGGATCCCCTTCACGTGCACAGGAGACGTTGAAGCAGAAGTGCATGCCGTAGGTGAAGTAGACATACGCGGTTCCCGGCGACCCATACATCGATTCGTTCCGCGCCGTGCGCCTTCCGTTGAACGCGTGAGAGGCGCCGTCCTTTACTCCCACGTAGGCCTCGGTTTCCACGATGATCCCGCTCAGTCGCACCCCGGCGCTCACGCGAACGAGGCGCTGACCAATCAGACGCCGGGCGACCTCTGCCGCCGGCCGAGCGAAAAACTCCCGCTTCGCCCGCTCGCTCACAGCTCCGCCCCGCCGACCACCCATTCGGGAGGCGCGTCGCTCGCCATCGCGGCAACCAACGGGTCGATCTGCCACCCCCGCTCGGTTCCAACCTCCACCGCGATCACCCCAAGCGGGCGGTCCCCGACCCGAAGCCCCACGCGCTCGTCGTCGATCCCAAGCGCCAGCGCGCCGTTCCGCGTGGCCATCGTCACGAGCGTCCGCGGATCGACGCCATCCCGGCGCGAAAGCACCCGCATCTCATCCAGCACGCTGATCCGGTCGCTCCTGGCCAGGCAGATCACAGAATCCGTTCCCAGCGCCACCGGAATCCCCGCGCTCAGCATGTCGCGGTATCTGTGCGGACCAAAGGGCCGCTCGTGCCCGAAGTACGACGACGCCCGCGGGCAATACACCACGCGCGTGCCGGTCTGTCGGAGCACCTCCAAATCGTCATCGCCGCAGTCGTTCACGTGGGCAACCAGCATCGGCCGGAGCGCAAGAACCTCTCGCAGGTGGCCAACCGGCGACCTCCCCAGCCCGATTTCCCCCAGCATCTCCGGAGT
>JBMOHX010000504.1:0-2853 GCA_049317625.1 Phycisphaerales bacterium | reverse complement strand
TGACGCTTCCCGTGAACGGATGGACACCACTGGATCTGGATCAGGACGGCAACATTGATGTCCGGATCGGGACAGATTTTCTCCCCACGATGGTGATGGATGGTGCCGCTGTGGCCAACGCCACGCAAAGCACAGTCGCCAAGCTCGATTCCGAAGCGGCCATTGGGCCTTCCTCCGCCCTTGTTGAAACGTTCTGCGACGGGTTCGGTTGTTCCTACCCGTTCGTCTACAGCGAGTACTTCGCACGCGAAGAGTGGGCACAGGGCGGCACCGGCATCATGGGTGTCCGATTCGCGATCGAGGGGCAAAGTCATTTCGGTTGGATCCGCATCCGGATAGCTGACAATTCTCAGCCAGCCGAAGTGATCGACTGGGCGTACGAACTCCTTCCGGGACTGCCGATCTACGCCGGCGATTCCGGTACGGTCGCGTGCCCGCCGCGGCTGGCGATTCAGCCCGCGGATCGCGATGTTGTCGCAGGCGCATCCTTCTCTCTAAGGGCTTTCGCTGTCGGTCCGGGGGTTCAGTACGAATGGTTCCGAAACGGCGAGTCGCTCGTCTCAGATACAAGATTTACCGGCGCTCGCACCCCTGTTCTAACCTGCAGTTCGGCAGACCTTTTCGACACTGCCTTCTACACCGTGCGAGCGACCTCCTCTTGCGGATCGGTTGAAAGCTCGCAGGCACTCGTGCGGGTGAATCGCGTCTGCCCTCCGCTCGAAATCAACTCGGCCGTGGAGCTCGACGGCACCACCGGCGTCGTCAGCGTCGCAGACGATGCGCGCCTTGACCTCTCCACCGCGGCGACCTTCGAATGCTGGGTCTTCTTTATGGATGACAATCAGCTCTGTCGCCCCATCAGTAAGGGAGATGGACAGGGGTGCGAAACAGATCGCGCCTTTGACCTTTCTTTCGTCGGACCCGCGTACTGCTGCTCGCCTGGGGAGTGGATCTCCGTGGAGTACTTCCTCGGGTCCACCTTCCCGACCTGTGGGTATGCGTCGCTGCAAACCGCTCCAGGCTCCGTGCCCACGAATCAGTGGCATCACCTGGCGACGACCTTCGATTCCGATGTGGGCGTGATGCGACTCTTCCTGAACGGCGCAATCGTCGGTGAGACAACGACTGATCGGGTCGGCCAGACGCTGCGGGGGCGCCGCATCTACAACTCCTCCCGCCCCCTCGACCTGGGCGCAACCACCACTTTCTCTGGTACCTTCGTCCAAGGACAAATGGCGGAAGTCCGCGTCTGGAACATCGCGCGAGCACCGCAGGAGATCGCCGCGGATCTTGGCCGACGGATCGATCCCAACTCGCCGGGACTGGTTGCCTACTACCGCTTGGACGAACAATTCGGCAGTGTCGCTCATGATGCGTCCCCCAACGGCCTGAACGGCGTCCTTTCAAGCGGCGCGAGCTTCGTCCCTGTGCCTGGTTGCTGTGCCGCGGATATCAACAACGACCAGGGAGTCGATGGCGACGACGTCATCTTCTTCTTCGACCGCTGGGATGAGAGCGACATCCTCGCCGACTTCAACGGCGACCGTGGCGTCGACGGCGACGACATCATCGGGTTCTTCTCCCGCTGGGACGCCGGCTGCTGACCCCACCGTGCCCCCTTTCTGCACGCGGGATGCCCACGCATCCCGCGTGCTTTCGTTTTCAACCCTCCTCGGATCAATCTGCCGCCCCCGCTGCGTCACGTTGCTTCCGACTGACAGGCACACAATGCGCGTTCAAATCGTAAGACCGGCCTCAATAATGGACGCACGGCGTACCGGTGCCCGATGAATCACGCGGGTTACTGGAGGCGAATCATGAGGCCACTGCTCGCGTTGATCACGGTCTTCCTCGGTGCCGCGTGGACATCACTCGCGCAGCCTATTCAGGTGATAGATCTCGGAGACCAGCGTTTTGAGATTGCAGGGGAGCCCCTTGCCCTCGATTTGGACGCTGACGGCACGGCCGATTCAGTGTGTAGACCGTCACCGTGTTCGCCCGAGTTGGTTGGCGTCTACCTGGCGAGCGGCGAGGGTGTCGAGTTCTCGACAAGTTCACGACCGAGCAGGAACGCCCTGGCCCTGAATGCGGGCGACAACGTGGCCGACGCCTTCACCTGGTTCGCCTTCGCAGATCTTCTCGCGAACTGTGGCTATAGCGGAGAATGGCAAACTCCAAGAACGGCCTTTGTCGGATATCGCGTTCTCGGAAACCCCGTGCGCTACGGGTGGATTCGTGTGACCAACACCGACGGCACCGCACGCGGCTTTATCTTCCACAACGCCGCGTTCGATACCGCCGGCGGTCGCATACTCGCCGGAGAGGACAACTCAAGAACGATCTCGCCCCGTCTCGATCCCCCCGGCGGCACCTACAGCAACGTACCTGCGGTCACCGTGAGCACCCCGACGGATCACGCAGAGATTCGGTACACGCTCGATGGCTCGATACCCGGCCCAGACAGCCCGATGGTCGCCAACGGCGGAACGGTGCAGGTGACAGAATCGGGAACAACGCTTCGCGTCGCCGCGACCAGCCCGAACCTGCCACCGAGCTACCTACGTGCTGAAACCTATACCTTGGAGTGCGCAACCCCGCGCCTCAGTCCCCTGTATGGTCGGGTTCCGGTTCGCGTCAGCATTGAATCCCCGACGACCGACGCGATCATCCGGTATTCAACCGATGGCAGCGACCCTCTCCCTCCCCATGGCGAGGTGTACACCGGTCCGCTCGACATCCAAACTCCGACGCTCCTCCGAGCCATCGCGACAAAGCCGGGCTTCATCAACAGCGGTATCGCGCAGGCCCAGTATCGGCTGACCGACATCGTGTATCAGCGCGCGGATGGTCGGC
>JBMOHX010000503.1:0-2853 GCA_049317625.1 Phycisphaerales bacterium | reverse complement strand
CCGGCGTTCACAAGATCCGGTTGAACCCGGGGAACATCAACGATCGCGCGCAGGTGATCGACGTCATCCAGGCGTGCAAGGCCAGGAACATCCCGATCCGCGTGGGCGTGAACGAAGGCTCGATCATCGAGCGCCGGGACAAGCAGAAGCGGATGAAAGAGCTGGGGCAGGTCTTTAGCGATCAGAAGCACGGGTACATGCTCGCGATCATGATCACCAAGCTCGAAGAGTACCTCGACATCTTCTACGAGCAGGACTTCTACGACATCGCGATCTCCGCCAAGAGCATGGACACCGCCGTGGTGATCGACGCGTACACCGAGATCGCCAAGCGCTTCGACCACCCGCTCCACCTGGGCGTGACGCACGCGGGCCCCAAGGAAACAGGGACCATCCGCTCGGTCGTTGCGCTCGGTGCGCTCCTCGCGAACGGCATCGGCGAGACGATCCGCATCTCGTACGCGAACGATCCCGTCTACGAGGTACAGGACGGGCTCGAACTGCTCTACGTCCTCGGACTGCGGGAGCGCATCGGCGTCGATCTCATCGCGTGCCCCACCTGCGGGCGGATCCAGGTCGACCTGTTCACGCTGATCCAAGACGTCCGCAAGCACCTCGCCGCGCAGATCACCGTCCCGATGAAGGTCGCCGTCATGGGGTGCATCGTGAACGGCCCGGGCGAGGCGGAGGGCGCGGACGTCGCCGTCTTCGCGGGCGATCGGCGCGGCATCATCTACGTGCAAGGCGAGAAGGTCGCGAATGTCCCCGAACCCGAGATCCTCGATCGCTTGCTGAAGGAATGCCTGGACTTCCAGGATCGTGTGCGAAGGGGCGAAGCCAAGCTCGGCGAGAAGCGGGTCGAGATCATCCCCCCGGATCCCATCGGGGAACTCGGGAGCGGGTTTGCGAAAATCGCCGCGGGGCAGGTCCAACCCCCGACCAACCTGACGATCGGGCGCACCTGAGCTTGGAGCGTTCGCCTCGGCGTGGTAAGCTGCCCGTTCGGACGCCGTAAGACTCGCGTCCACGGAGGCTCTCGTGCGCGCGAAAGCAACGCTGATCGTGACGACTCTCGCGGTGATCGCCGCGGTCTTCGGGGGACTGACCGCTCCGAACGAAGCACCCGAGCCACAGCGGGTCCGCTACAGCCGTGACATCCGTCCGTTGCTCTCGGACCGCTGCTTCACGTGCCACGGGCCCGACGCCGCGGCACGCAAGGCCGACCTGCGTCTGGACCTCCCCGAGGAATCAACGAAGCCGCGGAAGAGCGGGACACCGATTGTTCCTGGCAAGCCCGATGAGAGCGAAGTGTGGCGGCGGCTGACGACTCATGAAGCCGACGACGCGATGCCCCCCGCGGACAGTCAGAAACGGGCGCTCTCGGAAGCCGAACGGGAACTGGTCCGTCGTTGGATCGAGTCGGGCGCGGAGTACGAGTCGCACTGGGCGTTCAAGCCGCCGTCACGCCCGACACCGCCCGCGGGCGAGGCCAATCCGATCGACGCGTTCATCGGCGAGCGGCTGGCGGCGAACGGGCTCGCCATGAACCCTGAGGCGCAGCGGGAGACACTCGCCCGCCGGGTGTTCCTCGACATCACAGGGCTCCCCCCCACTCCCGAAGAGACCCTCGCGTTCGTGAACGACGCGGCGCCGGGGGCGTACGAGCGGCTCGTGGACCGGCTGCTCTCGCAGGAGCCTTCTGTGTCTCGGTACGCCGAGCGCATGGCGACGCCGTGGCTTGACCAAGCGAGGTACGCGGACACCAGTGGCATCCACACCGATGCGGGGCGATCCATCTGGCCGTGGCGCGACTGGGTGCTGAAGGCCTACCGCGAGAACATGCCGTTCGACCGCTTCGTGTACGAGCAACTCGCGGGCGACCTGATCCCAGACGCCACGATCGAGCAGAAGATCGCGACCGGTTTCCACCGCAACCATGTGACCTCCGATGAGGGCGGGGCGATCAACGAGGAGTACCTCGTCGAGTACGCGGTCGATCGGGTCAGCACCACGGGCTCGGTCTTTCTCGGCCTGACATTCGGCTGCGCCCGGTGCCACGACCACAAGTACGACCCGATCTCGATGGACGATTTCTACGGGCTGTTCGCCTACTTCAACTCCGTGCAGGAGCCCGGAATCTACAGCCAGTTGCCGGATGACAAGCGGGCCTTCGAGCCGTTCATCGAAGTACCCACGCCGGAGCACACGGCGCGGGTCGCCGAGCTGACCGCGGCGCTCGAAGCCGCGGAGACGGCACTCAAGGTTCAGGATCCGCAAGAAGCACAGCGCTACGCCGAGTATGTCGCGGCGACACGCGGCGTGACGAAGGTCAACTGGTCTACGCCCAAAGTCCTGAGCGCCGAGACGTCCGGCGGGTCCGTGATCACGGCGCTCGAAGACTCCTCGCTGCTGGTGACGGGCAAGAACCCGGACACGGACGTGTACACGATGACGCTCGGCGCCGAGGGCGGGGCGAACCGGCTGGTGATGCTCGAGGTGCTGACCGATCCTTCGATGCCCGGCGATCGGCCAGGGCGATCAGGCAACGGCAACGCGATGCTCACCGGGTTCGAGATGCACGTCAGGCCCAAGGGCAGCGATGCAACTCCCGAGCGTGTTGCATTCACCTGGGCGTGGGCCGACGTCGAGCAGATGAACGGGGACTACCGCGTCGTCACGCTCCTGCACCCCGGCCCTGACCGCGGCTGGGCGCTCAATGGGCACAACGTCGCGGGTGGGCGGGCCGCGGTGCTGGTCGCCGACCGCGATTTCGGATTTCCCGACGGCGCGGAGCTGACCGTCCGCCTCAAGTACGAATCTCCCTACGCACGCCACGGGATGGGGCGCGTCCGT
>JBMOHX010000502.1:0-2860 GCA_049317625.1 Phycisphaerales bacterium | reverse complement strand
GGATCTTCGAGACTGAGGGAGATGAGGTCGTGATCGACGGGTGCGCGCCGTTCGTCGCGGATCGCCTCGAGCACGCGGTGCGCCTCGGCGGGGGTGCATTGGAACTCCGCGGCGAATGCCGCCTCGGCCCCGGCGAGTACGTTTCCGTTCGCGTCCGTGAACGCCGCGATGAACGAGTCCCAACTCCCGCCTGAGCCGGGCGCGATGCGGGCCACCGCTGGGGAGGGAACGATGGCGGCACCCTCGTCGGGCCAGGGCGAGAACTCGCTCACGCCGAAGGCCGGAGCGGTGACGGAGAACGTCTGGAGCAACCGGAGCGAGAGGACCATCTGCGGCCCGTTGATCGTCTGTAACTCGATCGGCCGACCGACCAGTGTGGTTCCGTTCCCCGAGTGCAAGGCCGCGATGAGCAGGCGATTGTGGCTTGCGTCGAAGACCGCCGCGCGCGGGGTTGCGCAGTCGAGCTGGACGGAGGCCACGACTTCGCGCGACTCGACGCTGACCACCGAGACCGCACCGCGCGGTTCGATGTGCCCGGAACTCACTGTCGCCCGCGCAGGGCCCTGTGTGACCACGTAACCAAAGTGCCCCTCGGGATCGAACACGACGTTGACGGGCTCGTCGCCGACATCGATGACCTGTACGACTCTTCCTGCCTGAAGGTCGACCACCGAGATGTCGTCGCTGATGAAGTTGAGCACCCATGCGAAACGGGAGTCGTTGCCGGGTTCGAAGAAGACCGACACCGGCTCCAGCCCGGTGGGGATCTTCGCGACCAGATCGAGATGTCCTTCCGGGTTCGAGCAGTCGAAGACTTCGAGCCAGTTGCTCGGGGTGTTTACCGCGAGCAGCATTGCTCCGTCGGGCCGAACCGCGAGCGGTTTGACCGCGGGAGAGTCGAAGTTGACGTAGCTGCCGGTCTCCAGCGGACTGAAGACCGGTACCGGTTGGGCGAATGCACCATCTACCGAGCAAACTGCCGCGCACAACGCTGCCGAGATCCGCGTCATCTGGTCCTCTGATCTTCCTCTGAGTGGGAGGAACGCGGAGTATAACACGCGACGTGGGAATCCGGCATGGAAAAGAGGCGATACCAACGGTTCCGAAGCCGCGTGGCACCGCGCAATGCAGGGCTATGTTCAGGGCGATCGCAGGATCGTGGTCCCCGGCGAATACGCGTCGGGGAGGACCACGCCTTATGGGCGCTTGGTCACCTGTTAGCCCGAGCACACCCTCCGGGGTGCGAGAACGAAACTCGCGGGCTTCCGGGGGTGCGTCGCAGAGCCGACGCACCCGCGGCTACTTCCGTTCACGCCTACGGCGTGCAGCGAGCCCGGGTTGTGGCGCAACGGGCGGGCGAGCCGGGATGAGCTTGCGATTGGCCTGGGGTGTGGCGGTCAGCGCTCGAAACCGCCGCGCCGCCTCCTACCCTGTCGCGTGGCACACGTTCTCTTCTGCACGTTTGGTTCTCGGGGCGACCTTCACCCCGCGATCGCGATCGCCCTCGCCCTCGGTCGGCATGGGGTTCGGAGCACCATCGCGACGGGCGAGGAGCATCGGGCCACGGTGGAACGCGCGGGGGGCGTTGGGTTTGCTGCGGTGCCTCCCGCCCGCGCCGTCTTCGAGCAGACGCCCGGCATGATGGCGCGGATCATGGATGAACGCTCCGGTGGCGAGGTGATCTTCAGGGAGATCGTGCTCCCGTACATCGAACAGACGCACGCCGCGACGCTCGAGGCGGCGGGCGACGCCGACGTGATCGTGGGGCACCCACTCGCCCTCACGGCGCCGACGATTGCGGAGCAGTTGCGTGTGCCGTACGTCTACACCGCGTTGCAGCCCCTTTGTTTCTTCTCGGCGATCGACCCGCCGGTGCTCGCGCCCGCTCCGTGGGCGCACGCGTTGCGGCACCTTGGGCCGTGGGCGATCCGCGCGCTGTATTCGCTGATGCGGCTGCAGATCCGGTCGTGGGGTGAGCCCATCCAGCAGCTGCGCGAGCGGCTGGGGTTGCCCCGCTCGCGCGAGTCGTCGGTCATTCGTGGGCTGTACTCGCAGACGCTCAATCTCGGTCTCTTTTCCCCGCTGCTCGCGGCGCCGCAGGCGGACTGGCCGGCGAACACCGTTGCCGTGGGGCCGTGTCTTTTCGATGATCCCGGCGCGTGGTCGGACCGTGATCGTGTGACCGCGTTTCTCTCGCCCGGTGATGCGCCGTTGGTCGTCACGCTCGGGTCTTCGGCGGTGGAGATCGGTGAGCGGATCTTCGACGCCGCGGCGCGCGCGGCCCGCGCGATGGGGCGGCGATGTCTGCTGCTCACGGGGCCGCTGCCGGCGCCGGCGGCGTGCGATGGGGAGCGGGTGATCGCGGCGGCGTATGCGCCGTTTTCTCAGGTGTTCCCGCACGCCGCGGCGGTCTTGCATCAGTGCGGTGCGGGGACGACGGCCGAGGCGATGCGTGCGGGCGTGCCGCAGGTGTGCGTGCCGTTCGGCCATGATCAGCCGGATCACGCCGCGAGGCTGGAGGGGCTGGGGATCGCGGTGAAGCTGGGGCGCAAGAGCATCACGGCTGCGCAGATCCAGGAGGCCTTCGAGCGCGTGCTGGATGCGCGGCGCTACTACGGAAGGCGGGCGGGAGCGGTGGGGGAGCGATCGCGTGCGGAGAACGGGGCGGAGCGCGCGGTGGTGGAGATACTCAAGGCGTGCGAGCGGGGTTCTGCTCGGTGAGTGTGTTGGGCGGGGTCTGACCGCGTGTGGTGGTTGGCAGTTCACTCACGCCCGCGGAGCGGGCTTTTTGACCCAGCCGCAGAATGCGGCTGCCACGGCTGCACCGCGTTCAGTTGTGGGTGCGGCCGCAGGCTTCGCA
>JBMOHX010000501.1:0-2867 GCA_049317625.1 Phycisphaerales bacterium | reverse complement strand
CCCCGAATCTCAAGGCGTTTTCGCCGCTCCGTGCTTCACGGATTCCGAGCGCCGACCGAGAACGAATCCAGCGTGCGGACCACCTCGGTCATCAGCAGCAACGCCATCGCCTGCGCCTCCGGCGGCTGACGCGGGTCCCACACCGCCGACCGAACCCCCCACATCGCCCGATCATGGTCCGTCGCGGCGTGCGCGGCGTACTCGTCCACCGCCAACTGGCGCACGAAACGCCCCATGTTCGAGAGCCGCAGGAGCTCCTTCAGCTTCGCGTCCTGTTCCGTCAGCCGCGGGTCGCGGGCCATCGTCGCCAGGAAGGCCACCGGCTTCATCCCCAGCCAGCTCGGCAGGGGCGTGGCGGTGTTTGTGAACACAATGCCGCCGATCAGGTCGGGCCCATCCTCCCCGGCGTCCCCCGCGGTCAACTGGTGCTCCCAGACATCCGCGCGCATGTCCAGCAGCGCGGTGGCGGCCGGCACGCGGTCCAGGTTGCGCGCCAGTTCAAGCTCCGCCCAGCCGAGGTACGGCATCTGCGACGCCAGCAGCTTCGGGGGCGTCTGGGCGTAGATGGACCGCAGCCCTTCCTCAGCCTTCGGCGATCCCAGCCGCGCGAGCGCGAGCGCGATCAGCGACCGCGCGCCGGGCGCGACGCCTTCTTTCCAGCCCGTGCCTGCGACGTAGGCGGACTCAACGCCCGCAACCGCCGCCGCGAGCACCGCCGGGGGCACCGACCCGCGCGCATCCGGCTCGGTCGTGAGCGCGATGATGAGCGCCGCGCTCACCTCAGGTTTCATCTTCTCCGGTGCCTCGCCCGGGGCGAACAGCCCGCGAAGCAGTTCCTCGGCCGCTCCCGCCGCGGCCCCACGCGCTCCGGCGTCGGCAGAATCAAGCAAGGCGAAGCTCCGCAGCGCGTGCACCGCGAGCAAGGTCTCGAACGGCCCCGCGGGCTCCCCGCTGACGCTCGCGCCGAGCCGAAGCGTGCCGGAGAGCACGGCGATCTCACGCGACTCGAGGAGCGCCGAACCAGGGTCAACCTTCCGGTGCACGATGCGTTTGCAGAGGTTCGCGGCGAGGTCCGCTGTCAGCGTCCGCAGCGCGGCGGAGGTGACCTCCTCGCTCCTCACGACTTTCCCGCCGCGGAACATGAACACCGGGCTTCTCTCCGGCGTCCACTGCGCGAGATGCTGCACACGAACCTTGTAGAAGGTCGCGCCACGGTTGGCTTCGAGCCTCGGGGGCTGGGACTTGGGATCCGTCCGCACCACAGGGGCCCCGCCTTCGGAGACGCGGCTCAGCAGCGCCACCGCGGCTTCGCTGGGGGCGTACCCCGAGGCGAGCATCTGCCCCGGGAACATGACTTCTTCCTTCTCCCCCACCCTCACCGCGACGCCCTCGCACCCGGGTTGAACAAGCAGGTCAAACTCCAACCAGGTCGAGGCCTTGATCGGGACCGGCTGGCCGCCGAGTTCGAGGCTGACAAGCAGCTTCTTGGCTTCCTCCCGACGCTCTCTCTCGCCAACCGCATCGTGAGGCCACGGGAGTCTCTTCGCGGCGGTTACCATGGCCGCGGCCGCGGCTCGCGAAACCGCCGTTCCATCGGTGGCCAGAACCGTCCCCCGACCCACGACGATCCCGTCAAGCCGGAGTGTGACGGCCGCGCACGGGACTCCCGGCGCCGCCCCGGAGGGCGACCCCCATTCCCGGACCCATCGGGAGACCGCCTCGTACTGCTCCATCGCGGGCGCTGGGGAGAGCGGAGCGGTCGGATCCGACGCGGGCTGCGCAGGGGCTGTGAGAATGGGCTGCTCCTGACCTTGGGACACCGGCGCCGTGAGTGCGAGCGTCGCGCCCACGCAACACGCGATGATGCCGCCGAGCGACACACCGACCCGACGGCCGCGCCGGAGGTCCGGGAACGGCCCGAAGGGGGTCGATTCGGCCGCGCGGCACACTTGGCATCTGGCTTGTTTCATGTGATGTGGTACAACCTAAGAGATGAGGTCCGCCATGAGAATACTCGTTCAGATCAACGAAACCCACCGCAAAGTCGCCTTGTTGTGCCTGCTCACCTTCCTCGCGATGTGCTGAGCCCTCACGAGAGATGGACGGCCCGGCGGCGTCCGGCAGGGACGGATTCGTTCTCCATAAACAAACAGCCCCGGATCGATATCCGGGGCTGCGAAGAGTCATTCGTTGACGCACCGCGAGAGGTTCTCGCGGCGGCGACGTTTTTGGATCAGGTCACTGGAACCGGATCTTGTCGGTACTCATGGCGCCGTGGTCGTCCATGCCGCCGCGGGTGGGCTGCGGCTTGCGCTTGGGTGAATCGTCCTCGACGGGCGTGCCGCCGGTGGAATCGCCCCACTGAGCACGCTTGAGCGAGAGGCCGATCTTGCGGTCGGCGCGGTCGACGCGGAGGATCTTGACGTCCACCTCGTCACCGGCCTTGACGATGTCCTGCGGGTTCTCGACCTTGTGGTCGGCGAGCTCGGAGATGTGCAGGAGACCTTCGAGGTCCTGCTCGAGCTCCACGAAGACGCCGAAGTTGGTGATCTTCGTGACGGCGCCGCGGACGACCATGCCCGGCTTGTAGTGCTCGGGGATGGCGTTGAGCCACGGATCCTCGGTGAGCTGCTTCATGCCGAGGCTGATGCGCTGCTTGTCGCGGTCGACTTCGAGCACAACGCACTTCACGCTGTCGCCCTTCTTCAGCATCTCGTTGGGGTGCGTGACCTTCTTGGTCCACGACATGTCGGAGATGTGGAGGAGGCCGTCGATACCCGGCTCGATCTCGACGAACGCGCCGTAGTTGGCCAGGTTGCGGACCTTGCCCTCGATCATGGTGCCCGGGGGGTACTTCTCGCCCACGA
>JBMOHX010000500.1:0-2877 GCA_049317625.1 Phycisphaerales bacterium | reverse complement strand
GCGTAGGCGACCAGGATCTCCGTGGTATCCACGATGTGCCCTTCCATCGCGGTTACGTGAACGGTGACGCGTTGTGGCCGCAGCGCCGTCTTTTCGAAAGCGTAGGCGATGCCGAACGAGGCGCCCGACCGCCAGTCGCGGTCTGCAGCGTCGTCGAACACCACGGTCAGTCCGGGCGGGCCGGGCTCGACCTTCACCCGGAGGGACACTTCGGCGAAGTAGCCCCAGCCCGCATGCTGGAGGGCGAGGCGGTGGTGGCCCGACGCGCTGGTGTGATCCATGGGGGCTCCGTGGGGGAACGGGGCGATGGTCTCCCCTGGTTGGAGAGCCGATCCCGACCCCCATTCAACCGTGCTTTTAGCGGCGTAGGGTACCCAAGAAAGGCCATGGCGGAAGCACACGGGGATCGAACCCGCCCAAGGCGTTGTGCACGCCTCACTCCGGTTTTGAAGACCGGGACCGGCACCAGCATGGCTCGTGCTTCCGTCGGGCCCCTAACTGGGCAGCGGCGTTCGCGCGCCCGCGCCGCGGCGGTGATCGGTCGAGCGTGATCGGCGTGATATTTTATGACTGATTAGAAGTAACCGAGCCGGAAAACTGGCGTAGCAATTGCATCCCCGCGAAAGGGCGCCCAACGCGCACTTCGGGCGACCGCCGAGGGGCGGGCGCGTCTATCCCAGGGTCGGGCGGCGCGGACGCCCGATCCGCGGCGTTGAACGATCAGCTATGATCACCGCGGAGGGAGGTTACCCTCCGGAGGTAAAAATGACATCCAAACAACGGCTGCGAAGCCCGTTTGCGATCGTCCTGGCATTGTACGCGTGCAATGTCCCGGATGAGCAACCGGACGTCCTCTGTGGTGCGGGTACGAGCCTGAACGACGGCGTGTGCGTCGCGGACGAGGTCCCCCCGGGCCTCGACTGCGGACCGGGCACCTACGCCGAAGCAGGGGAGTGCTTGCCGGATCCGGTCGACCCACCGGTCGACACGGACATCCCGCCCCTGGAACGGGGCTATTTCGAGGAGCCCATCGTCTGGCTGCAAAAGCAGGTCGGGCAGGGCGGCGCGCTTGGACCCGGCGGTGCCGGGCAGACGCATATGCACATCTCGGAGATGGTCTACCGCGAGGGCACCCCCAACAGCCCCGCGCAGGTCTTTGCCTGCAGCTACACGTTCAGCGTGCTCAACGCGAACGACCCGCAGAGCATGTCGTACATGGCCCAGGGTTGGCTGCACTACCCGGTGACCGGCACCCGCGCGCCCGGCTGCGTGAACCTGAGCATCGACGACAACGATCCCGACATCATCTACACCACGCACCACGGCAACCTCACCGACGGCACGGCGTTCCTCAGCGGCTGGGACATCCAGTCGGTGGCGGCAGATCCGTTGAGGCCGACGGCGGTCACGCTCTCCCCCTTGCAGCTCCCCATGCTGCAAGAGGGCAACAGCACGTCGTACGAGGGCCTCGACAACGAGAACGGGTACATCTACGTCGCTTTGCACGACGAGGGCCTCGGGGTCTTTGAGCGCGACGCCGTCACGGGTGCGTTCTCGCGCGTGAGCACCTTCACGGGCGTGCTGGAGAACGCCTGGGAGGTCCGCGTCGTCGGCACCACCGCGTACGTGGCCGATGGCCCCGGCGGCCTCGTGATCCTCGACGTCACCGATCCGCAGGCCATCTCGCTGATCGGCCGCGTCGGCTTCCCGGGCGTCGCGCACGACATCGTGCTCGACGGAACCACCGCTTACATCGCGGCCCAGAGCGGCGGACTCGTCGTCGTCGACGCGAGCACGCCGTCTGCGCCCGCGGTGATCGCCTCGGTCGAAGTGCCCGGCAGCGCCGTCGCGATCGACTACGACGCCGGCCGCGTCTACCTCGGCGCGTGGAATGACGCGCGCGTGTACGACGTGTCCAATCCGTCCGACCCGCAGATCATCGGCGGCAAGCGGATCGAGGTCTACAAGGCCTATACGGGCGACGGCGGCGACCGGCCCGAGATCACCGACCGCGTGCTCGGCATCGCCGGAAAGGGCGACTTCATCTTCGACGGCACCTGGTGGACGCCCAACTCCCTGCAGATCCACGCCGACCGTCTCGCACCGTACATTTACCTGCCCGAGACGCTCCACTTCTTGACGTTCCCCGGGGATCTCGCCACCGGCGAGACGTCGGTGCAGAACTTCGAGATCCGGAACGACGGCACCGCACCCCTCACCGTGACCGACATGTGGGCCGAGAACCCGCTGTTCACGGCCGAGCCCTCCGAGCTGCAGATCCCCGCAGGCGGATCGGCGTGGGTCACCCTGACCTTCACCGCGGGCGCCACCATCCAGGAAGAGCGCACGATCTTCCACATCGCGTCGGACGACCCGGGCCAGCCGGTGCGCGACGCCTACCTCGTGGGCAACCCCGCCGGCATCGCCGTGGGCGACCCCATGCCGGAGACCACTGGAACGCTGCTCGGAAGCCTCTACAACGCAATCAAGACAACTCCGGAATATGTTGGAGCAGAAGACGCTTAAAACGCGCAAATACACATAAGCAATTATCTAATTCGGTATACTGTAAGGAGAAAATTATTCAAGGAATAATAAAATGCCTTTTAGTGTAGGAAGAACTGCTGGATACCTTGGACTAGGAACCAATTTGAATATTGGTTCCTTCACGCTCATGCTTCTTGAAAAACCAACAAAAATTATTCAGTCATATACTTTTTTTGTTCTTCCAAATGATATTGAAATTAATAAACCAGCACGATTGACCACGTATCAATCAATTGGCGGTCAAGCGCATATTGATCATATGGGTGAAGGTCTTTCGACTATAACCATAGGGGGATTCACTGGTGTCAATCCCTTGCTTGGGCCTGTGGG
>JBMOHX010000499.1:0-2877 GCA_049317625.1 Phycisphaerales bacterium | reverse complement strand
CTCCGCCGGTCGGGACGCGCCAGAGCGGCGAGTCCACACCGGTCGAATAGACGATCGAGCCATCATCGAGCACGCAGGCGCTCATCATCGAACGGGACTGGACGATGAGCGAGGCGGCGCCGCCGTCGACGGGTCCACGGTACAGGCCGTCGCGAGCGACGAAGAGAAGGGAACGACCGTCGGGTGCAAACGTCGGGCTCTTCGCGTCGCGCGAGTCGGGGACCGCGATCAACTCGGCGCGATCGAGCCTGCGGATGTAGAGCCGCAACTCGCCCGACTCGTCCTCGGCCGTGAACGCGACGCGTTCGCCATCGCGGGAGATCGCGATCGGGCCGACGACCTCATGCCCCTTCGGCATCGGGATGGAGAGTTCGAGCGTCGGGCTCGGTGTCGCCGCGGCGGGCGCCGGGCGCAGCGCGACCCAGGCCAACCCGGCCGACGCGATCAGCAGCAGCGAGGTCGAGGCGATCAGCCATGGGCGGAGTGTGGTGCCGCGGCGGGCGTCAGTGCTGGCCCACTCGCGGCCCGTGAGCGCGCGATCGAGCGCGAGTCGCGCATCGCCGATGTCGTTGAGTCGTTGCTTGCGTTCTTTCGCGAGGCACGTGGTCAACAGTTCGCGCACGCGTGTCGGCGTGTTCGGCGGGAGCAGACCGAAGTCAGACTCCTTGTGCAGCGTGGCGCCGATGGAGTCGGCGACGGTCTCGCCGCGAAAGGGCATGACTCCCGTGAGCATTTCGTAGAGCACGCAGCCGAAGGAGAAGATGTCGGAGCGTTTGTCGACGGTCTTGCCGCGGGCCTGCTCGGGGGACATGTACCCCGCGGTGCCCATGATCGCGCCCGGGATGGTGGGAGAGTTGATGGGGATGGTGGGCGAGTCCGGCGCGCCGGGGAAGTTCGTCGACGATGCCGAAGCGTCCGACGTGCGCGCGAGGCCGAAGTCCAGGACTTTCACGACACCATCGGGCGTGACCATCACGTTGCCGGGCTTGAGGTCGCGGTGAACAACGCCTTTCTCGTGCGCGAGTTCGAGCGCCTCGGCGATCTGTTTCGCGAGCGTGAGTGACTCTTCGATGGGGATTGCGCCGCGCTCGAGCCGATCGGCGAGCGTGACGCCCTCGACGAACTCCAAGATGAGGTACTGATGTCCGCCCGCTTCTTCGAGCCCGTAGATCGCGCCGATGCCGGGGTGGTTGAGAGAAGCGAGAACCTTGGCCTCACGCTGGAAGCGAGCGAGGCGATCGGCGTCTTGCGCGAGGTGCGCTGGGAGGGCCTTGATCGCGACGAGGCGGTCGAGGCGTGTGTCACGTGCGAGATAGACCTCGCCCATGCCGCCGCGGCCGAGTTCTCGTTCGATTTTGAATGGACCGATGGCGGAAGGGTGCATTGAGCGGGGAGTGTATCGGATCTGTACCTGGGCGCGGCTTCGAGTGACTGAACCTGGCGGTGGGCCGCGGTCCCCCCGCGAGTCGCTGGGGCTCCGAAAGGCGGTTGTCACACCACTGGAGAAACGCTCCTGAATCAACGCGAGGTAGCGGGACTCGGGGGTTGTCGCTCTTGGGGCAACATTTGGATGTGATCCCGGCACGAGGCTTCGTCGCGCTCGGGCTGGATCCTGCCTCCTCTCAGGAGCACGAGATGATGACGACGAGTCGATGCTTGATGACGCTCGGTGCAGCACGTGAGCGACGTGATTGTCTGCGCACGCCATCGCCACCGAGGTCCTTTGGCCCCGTCGGACGACCAGTGCGTGCTTGTGGGTCGACGGGTCTAAACAGTTCGCGTCGGTCAACGGACCGGCGGTGGGGTCAGCAGCCTCCGTCCCACCGTTCGAAGAACGCGATCACGTCGTCACCGTCAACGGCGTTGTCCCCGTTGAAGTCAGCCGCCGGGTTCGCGTTGTCCCAGGCCGTGAAGAAGGCGATCACGTCGTCACCATCCACGCCGCCGTCACCGTTGATGTCCGCGGGGCATCCCTGGTCTGAAATCTCCAGCCTCACGTAGGCAGGCAGGCTGGTGACCCACACCGGGCTTGCCGCGGGTGCCGCGATGTTGCAGCGGGCGCGGTACGAGAAGGTCTGCGTGCCCACGAAGTCGGGGTTTGACGGCGTGAACACGAAGGTGCCGTCCGCCCGCATCAACACGACTCCGGCCGTCGGGGCGAGGTATCCCGCTGAGCCCGGCCCGAACGACAGGTCCACCTCGAGCCCGCGCGTCGCGCCGGGCGTGGAGCGCTGGCGTACGTCGTTGCGGAGGACGTTCGCGGTGGCCAACTCAGAACTGGCAAACGTGTCGTCGACCGCCAGGCGCGAGGCATGATCGCGCAGGGCGCGGGCTTCGGCCAGCATCCATTCCACGTATCCCGATCCCTCCAACGGTCGCGCGGCGATCGCCCGCTGAATCTCGGCGTTCACCGCGTCCACCCTTGCGTCGAGCGTCGATCTGATCTCGCGCTCGCTCTGCGACCTGTTCCCCGGGTCGTCGAGGTTTGCCGAGTCCAAGTCATCCCACAGATTCACCAACCCCAGCACGGCAGTGGCGCCCAGACCCAGCTCGCTGCGTGCCGGATTGCCCCTGAAGGCCGACTTGAGCACATCGCTGACGTCGATCTCGAACGGCACCGCCAGCGTCGCGTACGCCTTCAGCAAAGCCGCCGAGTCGTCCAGCGCTTGCGCTGCGTTGTACGCCGCGACCCGCAACGGCGAGCCTGTCTGCGAAGTCAGTGCCGTTCGCACCACCGGGCGGATCAAGGTGTCGCGCACCTGGAAGAGGCGCTGATTGATCTCCGTTCGGATCGTGCTTGCCGGTGAAGAGGTCACGGTGTCCGAGACGATCTCGATGCGCATGGGAACGTATCCGCTCCTGGACCAGTTGATCTGG
>JBMOHX010000498.1:0-2878 GCA_049317625.1 Phycisphaerales bacterium | reverse complement strand
CTCGGGAGCTACGCAACGCGATCTGCATGCATGAAGAGGATTTCGGCATCTTCCTTTTCTGCCTGCGCACGCCAGCGGTCGAACGAGGCGGTCGTGTACACGTCCGCCGGTATCCGACTGGAATAGAACTCGTACTGCGTCTGATGGTCGGCGAGCAGGTCGAGGCGGCGGGCCTTCTGCTCCATCTCGCGGATC
Source organism: Phycisphaerales bacterium (assembly GCA_049317625.1). Lineage (GTDB taxonomy): Bacteria > Planctomycetota > Phycisphaerae > Phycisphaerales > UBA1924 > JBEIUO01. Next base: position 2,683 of record JBMOHX010000498.1, on the reverse strand, counting down.
TGCTCGCGGAGCTCCATGTTGTGACGCAAGAACCGACCGGACGTGTCGATCTCACCCTCGACCAGCGCGTGATGGATGAACAACTGCCGGGCCTCGGCCGGGTTGATGGGACCGTAGTGGACGCGCCGCTTCGCGTAGATCTCCAAGCCGAAGAGCGTCGCACGCTCGTGCGCCACCACTGTTCCGGTCTGCTCCACCCAGTGCGGATCGGAGTACGTCTTCTTCAGCAACCCCTTCGCGATCGACTCGACCCACTCGGGCTTCAGCGGTGCCACAGTCCGCGCGTACACGCGGGTGGTCCGGACGATCTCCGCGGCCATGGCCCACTTGGGTTGGCTGCGGAAGAGCGCTGATCCCGGAAAGATGCTGAACTTCATCCCGCGCGCACCGAGGTAGTCGCCTTGCTCGGTCCGCAGCCCGATGTTCGAGAGCAGCCCGGCGAGCAACGCGCGGTGCACGGCTTCTTGGTCCGCCGGCTTGTCGTTGGCCTTGTACCCCAGGTCCTCCGCGAGCGACGCGAGTTGGCGGTGCACCTCGTCCCACTCGCGCATGCGCATGAACGAGAGGTAGTGGTCCTTGCACACCTTCCGCAGTTTGCTCCCGCCCATCGCCTCTCGGTTGTGCCTGTGCCACGCCCAGAGCTTGAGGTACGAGCCGAAGTCGGAGGTGGCGTCGCGGAACTTCGCGTGCATCCCGTCCGCCTCGTCCGCCTTGTCCATCGGCCGCTCGCGCGGGTCCTGCACCGAGAGCGCAGAAGCGATGACGAGCATCTCCGCGAGACACCCCTCCTGCTGCGCTGCCAAGAGCATCCGCCCGATCCTGGGGTCGAGCGGGAGCTTCGACAGCTCCTGACCAACCTTGGTCAGTTCCTGCTTCTCGTCCACCGCCCCGAGTTCGTAGAGCGTGTCGTAGCCGTCCTTGATCAGCCTCGAATCCGGCGGCTCGACGAACGGGAACCGCTCGACTTCGCCGAGCTTGAGCGCCTTCATCCGCAGGATGACCGCCGCCAGGTTCGATCTCACGATCTCTGGGTCGGTGAACTCCTGCCGCGCCTTGAAGTCCTCTTCCGAGTAGAGCCGGATGCACACGCCGGGCCCGACGCGCCCGCAGCGCCCCTTCCGCTGATCCGCCGAAGCGCGGCTGATGGGCTCCACTTCAAGCCGCTGCACCTTCGTCCGCCCCGAGTACCGATTCAGCCGCGCATACCCGGGATCGATCACGTACCGGATGCCCGGAACCGTCACCGACGTCTCCGCGACGTTGGTCGCGAGCACGATCCTGCGACCGGGGATCGGCTCGAAGACGCGCTGCTGCTCGGCGGAGCTCAGCCTCGAGTAGAGCGGCAGCACCGCGAGCTGCGGGGTGCCAGGAACGCGGTGCTTCGCGAGGTCTTCCGCGACTTCGCGGATCTCCCGCTCTCCTGGGAGGAAAACGAGAATGTCACCATCACCCATGCGTCCGAGCTCGTCGATGGCCTCGACGATGTGATCGTGGAGCGTCCAGTCGCGATCGTCCTCGTTGTCCTCGGGCAGCGGGTGGTACACCACATCAACCGGATACGTCCGCCCCGATACGCTGATGATCGGGGCTGGCCTGCCGTGCCGGTCCTCGAAGTGCTTGGCGAATCGCTCGGGATCGATCGTCGCGCTGGTCACGATCACCTTGAGGTCCGGTCGACGGGGGAGCAGCGTCTTCAGGAAGCCCAGCAAGAAATCGATGTTCAGGCTGCGCTCGTGGGCCTCGTCGATGATGATCGTGTCGTACCGCTCCAGCATCCGGTCGGTCTCGGTCTCCGCCAGAAGCATGCCGTCGGTCATCATCTTCAACACGGTGCGATCGGAGGTCTTGTCCCCGAACCGGATCTTGAACCCTACAAACTCGCCCAGCGGCACGCCGAGCTCCCAGGAGACACGGGCCGCGACGCTGGTCGCGGCGATTCGGCGCGGCTGCGTGTGCCCGATCAGGCCCCGCACACCGCGCCCCAGATCGAGGCAGATTTTCGGCAACTGAGTGGTCTTGCCCGAACCGGTTTCGCCGCACACAACGACCACCTGATTCCGATCGATCGCGGCGGCGATCTCGTCTCTGCGCTGCGAGATCGGGAGATCTTCCGGGTACTTGCGCTTGGGAAAGGACCGCGCCCGGGCCTCCAGTCGACCCTCGGCGATTTCGATGTCCCGGAGGAGGCCGGCGATCTCGCGGTCCAGGGCCTCGTCAGCCAGCCCTTTCCCACGAAGTCCGTGAAGCCGACCACCCAACCGCCGCCGATCCGACAGGGCAAGGCCATCGATGCGAGCCGCCAAGGCCGCGGGCGTTGGTCGTCGCTGCGGACTGTCTCCTCGGGGACGCACGAACAACGGTAGCGCATCGGGGGGTTCCTTCGTACAATCCGGCATGGAATCAGCCCAGCTCCCCCCGACCGAGATCCCCGACCTCCCGCCCGAGCCCCCGCAATGGCCCAAAGTGGTGGGCATTATCAGCGTGTCTTGGGGCGTTCTCGGCCTGCTGTGTACGTCGTGCATGCCGTTCATGTCCACCTTCCTCAAGAGCGTCATTCCAGAGGGTGAGGGCGGGCTTCCTCCGCTCATGCCCGAGGGACTCGCGATGGCGGTTCTGATCGGAGGAGGAGTGATTTCCGCCGTGCTGCTGATCACCGCTGGCGTGCTCTCCATCGGCCGCAAGC
>JBMOHX010000497.1:0-2880 GCA_049317625.1 Phycisphaerales bacterium | reverse complement strand
CGGCGCCACGCCGACGAGGAGCGGCGGATCGCGATCGAGCAATGCGAACGCGCGGACCGCACCGAGAAGATGAGCACCGCGGTCCGAAACTACCTGCTCGACGACGTGCTCATGGCCGTCTCGCCCGAGCGACTGGGCGCCAGCGCGACCCTGATCGACGTGATGCTCAACGCCCGAAAGGAGATCGGGCCCCGATTCGTTGGCCAGCCCGAGGTCGAGGCCGAGGTACGAATGACCCTGGCACGGGTGCTCGTCTCCGCCGGGCGCGAGAAGGAAGGCGCCGAGGAATCGGCCGCCGCGGTCGCCTTGCTCGAGGGTGCGCTCGGGCCCGATGACGAGAAAACCATCGATGCTGTCCTTCGTCAGGCCGAAGCCCGCAACGGCGCGATGGCCGCGAAAGAACGGGTCAGGCTGACGGAAGACGCGGTGGAGCGCATCAAGCGGGCTCACCCCACGAACCACCTGCTCCTGATTCGCGCGCTGGATCAGGCGGGCCGGCAGAACATCAACCGATACTATTTCGGCCGGGCGAACGCCTGCTTTCGTGAAGCCTTCGAGCTGGCAGAAGCCAACCCCGACCTCGAGCCCGGAGTCGCGGTCGGTCTCCTAAGTCAGATGCTCGTCGGTGCCCACAAGGCGAAGAACGCCGACCCAACCGAGGCCCTCAGGCTCCACTCGCTCGTGACCGAGCGAGCCCGAACGCTGGACCCGGCCGACCCGGGCAACTTCCGCGTCCTCTCGAACCTGATGCGATCGAGCCTTCAGATCGGCCGCGAGGATGACGCGGTCGCCCTTGCGGATCGCCTCAGCGGGCTGGTGGCCGAGCACATCAACGCCTCCGACCGAGGGCCGTTCTACCGTTCCCTCTCACAGACCTACCACGCGACAGAAAACCACGAAAAAGCAGCCAAGAACGGGCTGTTGGCGATCGAGTCGTACACGCTCGCGTTCCCCAACGGCACGGAAGTGCACCGGCTCCTCGCCAACCACATGTGCAAGGTCTACGCCACGTGGCCGGATCATGCCCGGGAGTACGAGGAATGGACGATCCAGGCACTCCGCTATCGCCTGATGCTCGTCTTCTCGGACATCGAAAGGGGCACCCCGCGCCGCAAGGATGCGGGTGGTCTGACACGAAGCTTCGCCGTGCAAATCGACCAGATCCAGCGGGCTTCCAAAGCCCTCGGAGCCGACACCAGCCTCGGGGCGTGCCTCGACAAAGTCTGGGAAAGACGTGATGAGTTCGTTCCTGTCGGACACGGCCGACGCGCCATGTTCCTCATCAATATCGCCGCGGCCGGCCGCCAGATCAACGACCTCCGCCACGTCGACGAGGCAATCGCCCTCGCCACCGCGGCACTTCCTCACTCGGTGAGCCTGAACGTGGCCGAGGCCGCCCTGGCACAACTCAAAGCCGACCTGACCGCACGCCCCGCCAACCACGAGCCAGTCCCCGTCGACCCCGCCGACGAGCCGCCGGAGGACAACGAAAGTCCCGAGTAGGTTCACACCGGGCACCGGTGCCACCACGCCGCTCGCTCCGCCCGACACCCCTCCCAACGTGTCCAGCCCCGTGCTCGGGGGGCGGAAGCCACATGGCTCGCTCCCCGTTCCCTCCAAACCGACTCGTTGGAGATCTTGCGGACTTCTTGCGCCTTCGACACCTCGGTTTCGTTGTCACTCATACCGCGTCTCGCTTGTTGGGCCCCCCCGCGAAAACAACCCCGATCCCTCGACATCGATCCCCCTTGGAGAGTCTCCCCATGAAGCCGACCCAGAAATCAGACCTTCACGCAACCGCCCGCGCCCTCGCGGCCCGCCTCGCCGCGGCAGCCGGGCTCGTTGTCGCCTGCGTCGCCAACGCGGCCCCGGTCGACTCCACCTTCACGTACCGCGGCGAACTCTCCTCGGGGGGCGTCCCTGCTGCCGGGGCCCATGACATCCGCTTCCGCCTCTACGACTCGCTCGCAGGCGGCGCGCAGGTTGGTCCCACACTCTGCATGGACAATGCCGTTCTCGTCAACGGGCGGTTCACGGTCGCGTTGGACTTTGGGATGGTCTTCGACGGAACGCAGCACTTCCTCGAGGTCGAGGTTCGCCCCGACACGGGCCTTGACTGCAGCGACGCAACCGGAATGACCACCCTGGAGCCACGCCAGACGCTGCTCGCCACGCCAAACGCGGCGTTCGCGATCAACGCGGCAAACGCGGTCCAGGCGGCGAACGCCACCACGGCTGGTTCCGCGACCACCGCGTCCACGGCCGACAACGCGGTGCTCTTCAATGGGCAGTCCGCGACCTTTTACCAGGACGCGGCCAACCTCACCGGGACCGTTCCCGCGACCGGCCTTGCCGGTGCGTACTCCGAAGCCCTGACGTTCAGCAACGCCGCAAACGTCTACTCCGGCAACGGCGCGGCGCTGACGGCTCTGAACGCGACGAACCTGAGCACGGGCACGCTCTCCGATCTCCGCCTGTCGTCCAACGTCGCCCGACGCAACGCCGCGAACATCTTCGGGAACTTCACCAACTCCTTTGGGGGAAACGTCGGCATCGGCACCACGAGTCCCAATGCCTCGCTTGAGGTCGGCGGGAGCATTGTGCTGCGAGAGACCGGCGACAACCCTGCCCTGCGACTCTCGCCGTCCACTGGCGGGTTCGGCGTCGATCCGGAGTTTTTCATCCAGGACACCGCAAACACCAGCGGGTCGGACACCAACTTCCATCTTTCGCGAAACGCCTTCTACCAGCGCAGCGATACGTCGTACAACCGAGTCGATGTTTCCGAAGGCGCGACGAGCTTGCAGTTCTTGAACGACGAATCCGTCGTATTCGCCTACTCCCCCGCCGCGGCTAATCCCGTGGTCTGGCAGAGCAACC
>JBMOHX010000496.1:0-2889 GCA_049317625.1 Phycisphaerales bacterium | reverse complement strand
GTCGATACGAGCCGCATCCCGAGCAACTACCTCATCACGGCCTTTCGCGTGGACGTGATGGGTCGCTACGACAATGGCACCGTCGGCGAGTTCGAGATGCAGTACTTTCAGTATGGTGAGTGGTACGGCCCGTTTGAGGGCGGCGAGGTTTACAACAGCCCGAACTTCACGAGCGGACCCACCAACTGCGAGTATCGGTGGGGCAACGGGGGCGTGCAGGTCCTGTACCCGGACGAAGTCGTTGACATCGCGGAAGTCAACGCCATGAAGGTCCGCGTCCGCAGAGGCAATGGCGCTACAGACTGCGGGACGATGCGAGTCAGGGCGTTCCGGGTGCAGATCACAGCAGAGCGGGACTTTGACGGGGACTTGCTGGTTGATTCGGTCGACGTGGACGATGACAACGACGGAACGCCGGACCCGAACGACTGCGCGCCCTACAACAGCCAAGTCTGGCGGCGCCAAGCCTTCCCAGACCCGGACGGCGACGGGGTCCGCAGCTCCCTTACCCTCTTAGACACGGGCGTGTGTTTCGGAGCGATCCCTCCCCCAGGCTACACGCTCAACACAAGTGGCCCCGACAACTGCCCGACCGTCGCGAACCCCGATCAAGCCGACTTCGACGGCGACGGCCTGGGGGACGCCTGCGAGCTCGACGACGACAACGACGGGACGCCGGATACCGCTGACTGCGCCCCTTTGAACAACCAGGCGTGGCGCCGTCAGGCCTACGCCGACCCTGACAACGACGGGATCCGCAACTCCACAGCCCTCGTGGACGCCGGGGCCTGCTTCGGCAACACCGCTCCCGTGGGCTACACCCTCAACACCAACGGCCCCGACAACTGCCCCAGCGTTGCCAACCCCGATCAGATCGACTCCAACAACAACGGCATCGGCAGCGCTTGCGATCCTACTGAAATCGACGGCGATGGCGACGGCACGCCGGACGCGGCTGATTGCGCTCCCCTGAACAACCAGGTCTGGACTCGGCTCGCCTACCCCGATCCCGACGGCGACGGTGTCCGCAACTCCCCGAACCTCGTGGACACCGGCGTGTGTTTCGGGGCTACGCCTCCGCCGGGCTACACGCTCAACGCCAATGGCGTCGACAACTGCCCGACGACGGCCAATCCCGATCAGTCCGACTGCGACGGCGATGGCGTCGGCGACGCGTGCGACCCCAGCGGAGCACCTCAGATCACATGTCTCGAGGGCGGCGGTCCCGTCTGCGGTGCCGGCGACACGAGCTTCCAGGTCTGCGCGACCGGTGGCGGTCCCTTCGCGTTCCAATGGTACAAGGTTGGCCGCGGCGCTCTTGCTGACGGCGCTCGCGGGGCCGGTGGCTCGGGTCTCGTGACCGGCACCCGGACCTCCCGTTTGGGCATCGCCGGCCTGTCACTCGCCGATGCCGGTCAGTTCTACTGCGAGGTGTCCGGCCAGTGCGGCTCGGCGATCTCGGCCACGGCGTCGGCATCACTGTGCCCCGCCGACATCTACTGCGATGGCCAGCTCGACAGCGACGACGTCATCGGCTTCTTCTCGCTGTGGGACGACGGTCTCCTCCAGGCGGACGTGAACGCCGACGGTGGGGTGGACAGCGATGACGTTGTTGACTTCTTCGCGATCTGGGATAGCCAAGGCTGCTGATGCTGGGAATATGACCGGCCGCCGCGTGGTCGTGTGGAAGCCAGCAGTTGGGTGTTCGGGCGCGGGGGGGCCTGCTTCGCCGCGGAGCGGAAAGGGAATGGCCCGCGAGTACCGCGTGCATGCACGGGCCGGTCGTGTCCGTGTCGGGTTCACAAAGTGATGCTGTAAGAGCGAAGACGGTGTGGCGGGAACATGAAGTACTGTACGAACGGGTCATGGATCCAAAGGCTGGAAGCACATTCTCTGCAGGGCAGCCGCATTCCTGTCGCTGTATCTGCGGTATCGCGGTTTGACTAGAAAAGAGTACTGTGGCGGACGCGGGTCGGACTTGGAGCCGCCCTGTGGATCGCCCGAGTTTGAACGGAGTACGTGATGAGATCGAACAACTGTGTCGTGTCACTTCTCGCGGCGGTCGGGACGCTCGGAGCCGCGCATGTCGCCTTGGGGCAGATCGCCACCGACACGCTATGGGCGTCGTCCGTAGTCACCAACAACGCTTGGACCGACGAATCGGAGGCCGCCGGAGACCCAAACTGCTCGTCCTGCAACTGCAATAGCACGCTGGAACCCTACTCCTTCCTCAGCGACACAGCGGATCAGACATGGTTGGAAGCCAACCTGGACAACGTCGATCCCATCCGCATCCCCAGCAACTACCTCATCACGAGCTTCCGCGTCGACGTGATGGGCCGGTATAACACCGGCACGATCGGCGAGTTCGAGATGCAGTATTTTCAGTATGAAACTTGGTTTGGGCCCGACGCGGGCACCGGGGTGTACAACAGCCCTAATTTCACGAGCGGCACGACCTGCGAGTATCGTTGGGGCAATGGTGGCGTCGAGGTCCTCCTCCCGGGCGAGACAGTAGCGATTGCGGACGTGAACGCCATGAAGCTTCGTGTTCGCCGGGGCAATGGTGCCCTGGACGCCGAGACCATGCGTGTGAAGGCGTTCCGAGTTCAGATCACCGCTGAGAGGGATCTCGACGGAGACTCGATCGTCGATTCCGTCGATACTGACGATGACAACGACGGGATCTCGGATACGAACGACTGTGCTCCCGCAGACCCTCAGCGGTGGCGCCGCTCTGCCTTTCTCGACCCGGACAACGACGGCGTCCGCAACTCCGCCACCCTCGTGGACACCGGCGTGTGCTTCGGCACTCAGGCTCCCGCAGGTTTCACGGCGAACGCCAACGGCCTGGACAACTGTCTAGAGGAGCCGAATCCCACTCAGGCT
>JBMOHX010000495.1:0-2894 GCA_049317625.1 Phycisphaerales bacterium | reverse complement strand
CTGGCGGTTTGAGACGGTCGTGCTCTCGAAACCGATGACGTAGCCGCCGTCGGGGGTCTGCTGGATGCTGTGGCCGATATCGGGTGCCTGGTTCACGGAGCCGTAGCGCCGGGACCAGGTGGGGTTGCCGAAGCGGTCGTACTTCACGACGTGGATGTCGGGGAGCACGGTCGGGCTGGCCCCGATGCGGCCGACGGTGACGTAGCCGCCGTCGGTGGTGTGCTGGATCTCGTAGGCGACCTCGTACCCGGTCGTGCCGATAGCGCGGTGGGTTTGCAAAGGCTGCGCAAAGGCGGAAGCGGAAAGGGCCAATCCCAAAGCGGCGCTGATCATGCGGATCTTCATCTTCGTTCTCCCCAAGGCAGTTGATGCGTTCATGACTGGTGCACAAGGACCCAGTCCTGAGTGGAGGAACGGAAACGGGAGGCAGGACTCATGCGAAATCTGGGAGTTCGATGATGTTTCCGCTGCCGCTGCCAACGCGGGTCGCCGCTAGTTCTTGCGCAACCGCCGCAGGATCACCTCGATGCCGGGGGGCTCGAAGGTCGGGTCGTCGTCGCAGAGGAACATGGGGCGGATGACGTCGATGATCCGGCGGGGCTGGAGGGCCGAGCGGTGGTCGGCGTCGACCACGATGCACTCCTCTGCGTCGGTCGCGCAGGCGGAGTCTTTGGTGACGACGCCGTCGCCGATGAGGTCGCTCACGCGGCCGAGGGCTTCGAGCATCGCTTCCGATGAGCCGTTGCCCAGCACGGATCGCACCGGTCCGGACGCCGCGAGCCCAGCGAGCGCCGAGCCCTCCGGCGTGGCCCATCGACAGAGGATGACGGTCGCCGGCAGGTCCGCGGGCATCGTGCGGGCGTTGAGCTCGGTGAGGAACTCAGAGCCCGGGGTGAGATCGCGCCCGGCCTCGCCATTGCCATCGTCGTTTCGGAAGAGGTCCAGCCAGTCCGGGTTCTCGGGTTCGAGGACCCGCCCCAGCCGCTCGCGGAGCTCGAGGAACGACCGGAAGCGGGCGAGTTGGGAGCCGTGCATCGGTGTGGCGACGGTGATGAGCCGGTCGACCGCGGGCAGGTCGTACCTGCCCCGGACCGCCCCGCAGTACCCGTCGGCCCGAGTGAGCGCGTCGCGCGCGACCAGCCCGCCCATCGAGTGGCCGATAAGCACGACGTGGCGCGCACCCCGCGTGTGGAGGTCGCGGAGCGCTTCGAGCAGGCCCGCCGCGGAATCGGCGATCGCCTGGTCGTTGGGGTAGTCGAACTTCGCCACGAAGTGACCGTCTCGCGCCAGAGCGGGGCCGAGGGTGTCCCACAGGTTGCCGGGTTCGTCGAGCCCGTGGACGAGGATGACGAGCTGAACCGGTGAGTCCTGACCGACGAGGGGCTCCCAGCGGAGTTCGGGGCAGTCCAGACCCTCCGACCCCGCGGCGGACTGGAGCATGAAGACCCCTCGCTTGGCGCCGTGCGTCGCCGGGGCGTTCAGGGCCGCGCGGGCGCCGGCGAGTTGGCGCTCGATCCAGTTCTGCGCGTCGCCGGGGGGCGGAGCGTCCGCTGGGGGCTGGTCTTGCGCGGAGCAGCTCCCGGTCGCGATCGCGAGAGCGGCGGCGCATGTTGCAAGTGCTCGGTTCATCCGGTCTCTTGTTCGGGATGAGGTCCGGGCGGTTACACGCCTTGTGCCGCCCCCAAGGGAGGGAGGGTGGTCGGGAGGGGCGGGTTGGCGAGCCGCCCCGAGGGCTGCTACCTTGAGGGCATGGCAATCCTCGTCAACAAAGACACCCGCGTGATCTGTCAGGGCATTACCGGCGCTTTCGGGGCGGTGCACACCAGGGGGTGTCACCTTTATGGCACCAAGATGGTGGGAGGCGTGACCCCGGGCAAGGGCGGGACCAAGGACGAGAATGGGCTGCCGATCTTCGACACGGTGGAAGCCGCGGTGAAGGCCACGGGCGCCAACGCGACGATGATCTTTGTGCCGCCGCCCTTTGCTGGCGACGCGATCCTGGAAGCGGCCGCGGCCGGGATCCAGGTGGTCTGCGCGATCACCGAGGGCGTGCCGGTGCAGGACATGATCAAAGTCCGCGCGGTGATCGATGAGATGAACGGAGGCGCGGACACGGCCCCCGAGCGGCGGAAGGTGGTGCTCGTCGGGCCCAACTGCCCCGGTGTGATCACCCCCGGCCCCAAGACCGGCTCGGGCACCGTGAAGGACGGGGTGCTCGACCCCTTCTCCAACGCCGGCTGCAAGATCGGGATCATGCCCGGGTACATCCACACCCACATCAGCCAGGCCAAACTCGGCAAGGCCGTGGGCATCGTGAGCCGTTCGGGCACGTTGACCTACGAGGCCGTCTGGCAGACCAGCAACCGCGGGCTCGCGCAGAGCTCCTGCGTCGGCATCGGCGGCGACCCGGTCCGCGGGTTCAACCACATTGATGCGATCCGGATGTTCGAGGCTGATCCCGACACGCACGGCATCCTGATGATTGGCGAGATCGGCGGCACGGATGAGATCGACGCCGCGGCGTACATCAAGGCGAACGTGAAGAAGCCGATCGCGGCGTTCATCGCTGGGCGGACGGCGCCCCCCGGTCGCCGGATGGGCCACGCGGGCGCGATCATCGGCGGCGCGGACGATACGGCCGACGCCAAGATCAAGGCGCTGCAAACCGCGGGCGTGACGATGGCGATGAGCCCGGCGGAGATGGGCGACGCGATCATGCGGGCGATGAAGCTGGTCTGAGAGCAGCGGATCCGACCTTAGGGTCGGACCTCGTCGCGCTCGGCGAGCGGGCCGAACAGCGGCGCGCGGCCGGGAACGATTCGTGCCTCTCGGATGAAGCGATCACGTCGTCACGAGTTCGCCGATCTCGTAGCTCGAGAAGCCGCCGATGTTGT
>JBMOHX010000494.1:0-2899 GCA_049317625.1 Phycisphaerales bacterium | reverse complement strand
CGGGACCATCTCCGCCGGCCGACTCGTATCGGATCCCACACCGCAAACCCGCCAGATTGACAGGGCACGCGCAGCTCCAACGCGCCATATCGGACTGAGTCCAATAACTTTCCGTGGATCTTGCGCGAGTCCGATCACCGCTTCGTGCCGGAGAAGCAAATGCAGATCCCGAATGTCAAGGCTCGCGCCTTCACCTCTGAGAACCCCGCCCGCCCGATCGCCCCGAGCATGGCGTCCCGCCCCATGAACGAGCCCACAGACGCCGGGAGGTACTTGTACGCCCCGCTCTTGTCAGAGCTGATCAGCGTCGCCGTCCTGGGCATCACCCAGCCGCAGTAGAAGTCGTAGAACCACGAGAACGGCGGGCTGCCGGGACGCTCAAACTCCAGCACCACCAGCCGCCCACCCGGTCGCAGCACACGCGCGAACTCCGAGAGCGCCTTCGCCGGGTCCGCGACGTTCCTGATCCCGAACGCGATCGAGACCACGTCGAAACTCTGGTCCGGGAACCGCAGCGACTGCGCGTCACCTTCCTCGTAGGTCACCTTCGCGTTGATGGGGGCCTCCAACGCCGGGCGCTTCTTCTCCGCAACTGCGAGCATCTGCGGCGTGTAGTCCACACCGACGACCTTCGCCGCGGCGGATCGCGCAAACGCCATCGTCAGGTCCCCGGTCCCGCACGCCACATCCAGAACGTGCTCACCCGGCCGCACGTTCGCGGTTCTCACCGCCGAGCGCCGCCACGACTGGTCGAGCCAGAGCGAATGGACGCGATTGTTGATGTCGTAGCTCGATGCGATCGCCCCGAACATCCCGCGGACCTTCGCGGCCTTGTCGGAGACCGCGTGCGGGTTCGCGAGTTCGCCCTGTTCCCAGGCCTTCGGGGCGGCACCCGGTCCTTCGGCGGCGTTGATCGGCGTCATGCAAGCATAATAGGAAGGCGCGCCCACCGGGCGCGCCCAACAATGACCGGTTGAGTACAGGCCCCAACGCAAACAGGAGGACACCAATGAGGACCATGGCCATCGTGCTCGGGATCGTGCTGGCGGTCGGGTCGCTCGCCGGGTGTTCAACCAACCTCGCCACCGGGGAGAGCCAGTTCGACATCCTCTCCCGCGACGAAGAGATCGCCCTAGGAATCTCCGGCAAGGCGGAGATGCTGACGCAGATGGGCGGTGAGGTGAAGAACCCCGACCTCCGCGCATATGTCGACAGCGTCGGCAAGTCCCTGGCCGCCGTCACCGAAGGAGACAACCCCTCGCTGCCCTGGGAGTTCACCCTGATCGACAGCGATGTCATCAACGCCTTCGCCCTCCCCGGCGGCAAGGTCTTCGTGTCGCGCGGGCTCGCGGAGAAGATGACCAACGAGGCGCAGCTCGCGGCGGTCCTCGGCCACGAAGTCGGCCACGTCACCGCCCGCCATATCAACGATCGGTACACACGCATCATGGGCGCGCAGCTGGTGCTGGGTGCCGCGGGGTCGGCGGTTGGTGACGAGTCCGGCGAGATCCAGAAGATGGGCGCCCAGGTCGTTCAGGTCGGGCTCATGACCTTCGACCGCGACCAGGAGAGCCAGTCCGATTCGCTCGGCATGCGGTACATGGTCCGCCTCAACTACGACCCGCAGGGCATGAAGCAGGTCATGGACATTCTCAAGGCCGCGAGCGCCGGCCAGGCTCAACCCGAGTGGATGTCGACTCACCCGCTCCCGCAGACCCGCATCCAACGGGTCACAGACGAGATCGCGGCAGGCTACGCGAACACGCAGAACAACGCCGCGTTCAAGCTGAAGGAAACCGAGTTCAAGCAACAGTTCCTGAAGAAGCTCACGGCCGAACCGAGGCCGGCACGGCGCGGTGTGTACGCATTCTCCGGCCACAATCCCACGGATGACGCATTGATGTGGTGCTCGGTCTGCAGAGATCGTGCCCCCGCCGCGAAACCGTGAGGAGCAACGCCGAGTGACCGCGACACCGTCCGACCGCCGACCCATCGCCGCGCGACAACTCGGCGTCTTCCAATCGATGGCCTCGTCGCTGGCGTGGGCGGGGGTTTCGCCGAACGCGATCTCCGCGGCGGGGATGGTCGCGGGTCTGGGAGCGGGCGTCTGCCTCGCGCTCACTTCGTCGGTGGTCGCAGACCGCGCCGCGTGGATCGCGGGCGCCGCGCTGATCCAACTGCGACTCCTCGCGAACATGATGGACGGGATGGTCGCCGAACGCGCGGGGAAGACGTCGAAAATCGGTGAGCTGTTCAACGAGATCCCCGACCGTGTCTCCGACAGCGCGACGCTGATCGGGTTCGGGTTCGCAATGGGTTCTTCACCGATGGCCGGCGTGGTCGGCGCGCTGCTCGCGGCGCTCACCGCGTACGTCCGCGCGGTGGGCAAGGGCGCGGGCGTGCCGGGCGCGTTCTGCGGCCCGATGGCGAAACAACAACGCATGGCGCTCGTCACCATGACGGCGGTCTTTTTCGCCGTGACACCGCACGAGTTCCGCGTGTGGAGCTGGAAGGTCCCGGGGCTCGACGCGAACGCAACCGTTCCCGTCACCGTGCTGTGGATCATCTGCATCGGCTGCGTGTTCACCTGCTCCCGCAGGCTCCACTTTATCATCGGTCACCTGCGGAGCCGCGTATGACACTCGCCACTCTCGATCCCGCGACGCTCACGCGTCTGTTCTCGCCCGCCGCGGCGTTTGATCACCCCGCGACGATGCCGATGGTCGCTGGCATCGGTGCGGCACTCGTCATCGCGAGCGTGATCATCGAGGTGCTCGGCCGCACGGGGAAAGTGACGCGCGAGCATCTGGCCGAACTCCGCAAGCGCACGCTGTCGTGGTGGATCCTCGCGCCGCTGATGCTGCTGCCGGTGCTGCTGGGCGCCGCGACGAGCATCCTC
>JBMOHX010000493.1:0-2913 GCA_049317625.1 Phycisphaerales bacterium | reverse complement strand
GCATCGCCCGGCGCGCGACGGGGTACAAGCGACTCGACCTCATCCTGCGGAACCTCGCCAGGCTTCATTCGATCGCGTCTGCGTCCGGCGGGCTGCAGCTCGTGTTCGCGGGCAAGGCGCACCCGCGCGACGGCACGGGCCACGAGGTCATCAAGAGGATCAACGAGTTCTCCCGCTCGCTCTCATCCTCCGTTCGCGTCGTCTTCCTGCCCGGGTACGACATGGACCTCGCGGCGTGCCTGGTCTCCGGTGCGGACATCTGGATCAACACCCCTATCGCGCCGCTCGAAGCCTCGGGCACCAGCGGGATGAAGGCCGCGCTGAACGGCGTGCCCTCGCTCAGCGTGCTCGACGGCTGGTGGTGCGAGGGGTGCATCGAGGGCGTCACGGGCTGGGCGATCAGCCGCGGCGAAGAGGGCGGCGGCGACGAAGCCGACGAGCGTGACTCGTCGAGCCTGTACGACAAGCTCGAGAACAACATTCTCCCCCTGTACCTCGGGAGCAAGTCCGCGTGGGCTCAGGTTGGTCTGCACTCGATCGCGATCAACGGGACGTACTTCACAACTCACCGCATGATGCGCGAGTACAACGAGCGAGCCTACCGCTGACCCGGCGCCGGGACCAGCCCCATCTCGCGTAGGTGCTCCTCCGCCTGCGGGCGGGTGTCCTCAAAGTCATAGGCCTTCTTCAACCACTCAACCGCCGCGGCGTCGTTGCCCGCTGCGCCGTAGGCCGCGGCGAGCAGCAGGTACGGGGAGCCGGTTCGGCCTGGATTCCCGCGGGCTTCGGTCGCGTCGACGGCGGCCTTGAACTCCGCGATGGCAAGGTCCGGGCGCGCCTGATCTGAAACACGAACCAATCCGCGTGCGACAATCGCCGGGAGCGGATCCCTCATCAGCTGGCCGGCTTTGGCGTAGGCGTCGAGCGCGTCATCGAGCCGGCGCTGGGCGCGGAGCGAGTTGCCGAGCCCGAACCAACTGTCGCCGTACTTCGGCGACCTCGACAGACTCTCGCGGTACGCGGCTTCGGCTTCGACGAACTGCTTCGACTTCTCGAACTGCCGACCGCGGAAGTTGCGGAGCACCGGGCCGTCCTGGCCCGCCGCGAAGGCCCGGTCCCAGAGCTGGCGGGTGTCCCGCCACGATCGTGACTGCGCGACGCACATCGCAGCGCCCATGAGCGTGAGCGCGGCGGCGCCGAGCGCGACCGACAGCCGGCGCGAGGGAGGCCCGCCGAGCCCGCGGCCGACCGCGCCCGCGAGCAGCGCGAAGAGCGGGACTGTGGCGAGATAGGCGTAACGGTCGGCGACGAGCTGGATGCCCGACTGGGTAAGCCCCAGGACCGGCGAGACAACCGCGGCGTACACGAGGACTGCGACGCACACCGCGAGGCCGCGGGGGCCCGCCTTGAACGCCGCCCAGCCGACCGCGAGCAGCGAGAGCAGGACGGCCGCGATGGAAGCGGCGAACCTCGCCTCGGTGGGGCTTGCTGTGGCCGGGAGTTCGTACAGGGGCGAGAGGCCGGTAGGGAGGAGTGTCTTGCGGACGTAGAACACAAGCCCGTAGCAGGCCTGGCAGACTCGCTCGACCGGGCCCCAGTCGGCGACGGTGAGGAGCGTTTCATCCGAGGCCCCGGCCTGCGCACGGATCGCGACCGCGGCGAACACGGCACCGAGGGCGAACAGCGGGAGCTTCTCGAGCAGCACCGGTCGGTACTCGGCGCGTCCCCACCGCCAGAACTCCACGGGGAGTCGGCGCAGAGGGCAGACGTCGATGAGCAAGGCGACCGCGGCGAACGTGATACCCCACGCCTTACTGAGCAGCGAGAGTGTGAGCAGCCCGGCGCACCAGAGGTATGCGCGACGATTCGGTGTGTGGAGATACGCGAGCACGGCGCCGAGCAGCAATGCGCCCGAGAGCACGTCCCGGCGTTCGGTGAGCCACGCGACGTTTTCGACACGGAGCGGGTTGGTCGCCCAGAGCGCGGCCGCGATGAGGCCCGCGAAACGTGTTGACGACTCCGGTATACCCGGGCTCCAGAGGCCGACAACCCGGGCGGTGATCCTCGCGACCAGGCACGCGCAGACCGCGTGGAGCAGGATGTTGGTGGAGTGGAAGACGGCGGGGTTCAGCCCGAAGAGTGTGAACTCGATCGCGTGCGAGAGGTAGGTGAGCGGCTGGTAGTGGCCGAGGCGGTTGGTGGAGGCAATCGCGAAAAGGTGGGAGGGGGAGAGTCCTCGCCAGTGGTCTGTTTCCAGAAGAAAGCCGTGGTCGTCGAAGTCTGAAAAGCCGGCGTTGACCGCTGGCCAGAACGCCATCCAGCACAACGCGGCGAGGATGCCGTAGACCGGCCACCAGTTCGGGACGCGGCTGCGGGATGCGGGCGTGTTCATCCGCCTCCCACGAGGGTGACGAGTTCGACGCGGTCGCCGTGCCGGAGGGTGGTGGCGGGGTGCTGGCGGAACGGGACGACGGCGCGGTTGACCTCGGCCGCCACGGGTTGGCCCGCGAGCCCGAGGAGTTCGATGAGCGCGCGGAGGGTCGTACCGGGAGTGATCGTGCGCTCGGTTCCGTTGACGACAATGATGGCGGGAGGGTCCTGCATGGCCGGAAACTCTAGGGCCGAGGGCCTATTCTTACGCCCCAAACCGGAACCAATCACCCAACGCCAGACTCCAGGAGAACGCGCAATGGAAACCACCCTGATCATCCTGAAGCCCGACGCCGTGCAGCGGGGCCTGATGGGCCGCCTTGTGACCCGTTTCGAGGACAAGGGCCTTCAGATGACGAATTATTTCGGCGTTGGTGCGTTCGACGCCGTTGGACTCATGGCGACCGACGAGACTGAAAACTTGACGAATGCCGAGCCACTGGTGGAGGTGTTTGACGACTTCTGCCATGTATTCCGAACCTG
>JBMOHX010000492.1:0-2916 GCA_049317625.1 Phycisphaerales bacterium | reverse complement strand
AACTGCAATACGCGCCCGCGGAGCGGGCTTGCGAGACCCAGCGGGAAAATCCCGCTGCCACGCGCGGCGGTAATGGGCGCGCGGACATGGGAACGGCCTTCGGCTACTTGTAAAGCCTGTAGAACCGAAACGCCGTTGGCCACTCCTGTCGGGGCTTGAACGCCATCGCGACCTCTTGCCCTTGGAGCGCGGACTCGGTGAGCACCACCTGGTCGGGGAACTGCTTGGCCTGCTCGAACTCCGTGTCGGTTACGCGGCAGATGACCTTGTAGAACGGGCCGGAGAGCCATTCCGCGACTTCAGGGGTGTCGCGAAACTTGAGATAGGCCGCGAGCGAGGCGTGGGCCGCCGTGAGGACCGCGAACCCCGGTGGTACCGACTCGCGAATCAGAATGTACATCTTCATCGTGTTCTCCAGCCCTTTGCAGGATCGGCACCGTCGCCGGTGCTTCGCGAGGGTAAGGACACGCGTGAGTGGACGTACCGGAGGCGTGGGAGTCGTTCCAAGAAGAGTATCCCTACGCCTCCAAATCCTCGTACGCCCGCGGCACCAGGAACCGCACGCGGTCTCTGAGCATCGCGGAGATCTGGACGTCTGAGTCGAGCGCCATCGCCGCGCGGGCGAGGCGTTCGCACTGCTGCACGCTGACGCTGCGGATGATGCGTTTGAGCGGGGCGATCGCCGAGCTGCTGACCGAGAGGGTGCGCAGGCCCAGGCCGATGAGCAGGACGGCGAACTCCGGGTCCGCGGCGGATTCGCCGCAGCAACTGACGGGTATCTTGTGGCGTTTGGCGGCGCGGGAGACGTCGCGGATGAGGCGGATGACCGCGGGGTGTGTGTAGCTGTAGAGGTTGGCGATGCGTTCGTTGGTGCGGTCGACGGCGAGGGTGTACTGCACGAGGTCGTTGGTGCCGATGGAGAAGAAGTCGACCTCGCGGGCGAACTGGTCGGCGAGAAGCGCAGCGCTGGGGACCTCGACCATCATGCCGATCTTGATCGAGGGATCGAACCTCACGTTCTCTTCGGAGAGCTCTTCCATCACGTCGTTGACGAGGTACTTCGCGTGGCGGAACTCGGTGATCGAGGTGATCAGCGGGAACATGATCTTCATCGGGCCAAGGTCGCTCGCGCGCAGCAGGGCTCGCAACTGGCGCTTGAACATCGGGAGGTTGCGCAGGCAGTAGCGGATGGAGCGGCACCCGAGGAACGGGTTGCGCTCGGGGATCTCGGTGCGGCTCTGGGTGTACTTGTCGGCGCCGAGGTCAACGGTGCGGATGGTGAGCTCGCGGCCCTTGGCGAGTTGCACGCAGCGCTTGTACGCGTCGTAGTGGTCGGACTCGGTGGGCTCGACGGGGCGTGTGAGGTAGAGGAACTCGGTGCGGTAGAGGCCCACGCCCTCGCCGCCGGCGCCGATGACCTGCTTGAGCTCGTCGGGGAACTCGATGTTGCCCACGACGTGGACCGCGGTGCCGTCGGTGGTGACCGAGGGGAGGTTCGAGACGTCGGAGAGGGTGAGCTTGAAGAGCCGGCGCTGCTCGATCTGGTGGCGGTACTGATCGAGCGTGGTGGGATCGGGGTCTAAGACCACCGAGCCGCTGTCGCCGTCGAGGACGATGGCCATGCCGTCTCGAGCGACGGCGAGGAGGGTCTGGCAGCCGACGACCGCGGGGATCTCGAGGGCCTTGGCGACGATGGCGGTGTGGCTGGTGCGGCCGCCGAGGTCGGTCGCGAAACCGAGGATGCGGGTGCGGTCGAAGCCGGCGGTCTGCGAGGGCGTGAGGTCACGGGCGACGACGACGGTGCCGGGGGGCGCGGTCGCGAGGCGGTTCTCGTCCTCCCCGACGAGCTGCGCGAGCACCCGGTGGGCGAGGTCCTCGATGTCGTTCACCTTGGTGGCGAACATGGTGTCCTGCATGCCGCGGAACTTGTCGGCGAGGGCGAGGAAGGCCTTGCTGACGGCGTACTCGGCGTTGACGCGTTCGGTTTCGATCCTGGCCCGGATGGGCTTGACGAGGGTCGGATCTTTCAGCATCGAGGCGTGGAAAAGGAAGATCTTGGCGGTTTCGGCCCCCATTTCCTTCTGGGCCTGGTTGAAGACCGCGTTCAGTTCCTCGATGGACTGCTTGACGGCCGCGTCGAAACGGGCGATTTCCTGCTTGACGGCTTCGGGGGGCACGGGCCGGCGGGCGACGCGCCGGAGATCGTCGTCGACGACGAGCACCCGGCCGATCACGATGCCCGGAGACACCGGCAAGCCCTTAAAAACATGCATCGCCGCGTGGTGAGCCTCGCCGATCACCTCGGGCGCTGAACTCTCCGTTTGCCGCGGCTTCTTTCGCACGTGGTACCGTACTCCTGGCAGGGGGTCGCGGGTGGACCCCGGTTTCGGCCGATCTTCGCCCGTCCGGGCTCAAGTCCGATTTCCGACGGGGCGATTCTAACGGTCGCGGGCCCGCTTGACACGGGCCGCGAGTTCTGCTCTGATTCATGGTGTCAGGACCGCCGCTTCCCGCGCCGCCCCAACCGGGCAATCCGCGGGGGAGCGTTCGCGGGACCGGGCACACGCCGCGTTCATCGGTGCCGGAGCTGTTCCGAGCCCTCGAACCCGGCTGGAGGATGTCATCACCGGTCCGCAGGCTCCGTCCTCGGGCCGCGTCAGCGCAACGCGTGAACTCGCGCCCCAACGGCACCAAGCCCGAAGGCGGCGGAGTTGCCTTGGCGACCATGTGGTGCGATCGCCGCGAGATTCCGCGGCGGAGTCTGTCGAACGGGCCCACCGAACGGGCCGAAGGATGTGATTTCGTGGAAACCGGCGGCAAACGCAGACGGCGCAGAAGGCGCGGTCGTGGCGGCCAGGGTCAGGGTCAGCAGCCCGGCCAACAACAGGGCCAGCAACAGGGTCAGCAGCAGGGCCA
>JBMOHX010000491.1:0-2917 GCA_049317625.1 Phycisphaerales bacterium | reverse complement strand
CGCCACCCCGGCGACAGCACGGGAACGCAGTTCCCGTGCCGCACCCCAGTGACTAAAACCTTGCGAGCCTCGATCAGCGCTGCAGATCGAAGCTGGGCTCGGCACCGCGCAGCCGCTCTCGCGGGTCACGCGTTATCCAACAACTCCACCGTCGTAAACGGCTTCCCGCTCAGCATCTCCAGCGAAGCCCCGCCGCCCGTCGAGACGTGAGTCATCTTCGACGCCAGGCCGAACTTGTCCGCAGCCGCCGCCGAGTCGCCGCCGCCCACGATGCTCACCGCGCCGTTCGCCGTCGCGTCCGCGATCGCCTGGCCCACCTGCCGCGTGCCCGTCGAGAACGGCATGAACTCGAACACGCCCATCGGGCCGTTCCACACGATCGTCTTCGCCTTCCGCAGCGCCATCGAGAAGTTGGTCTGCGTCTTGGGCCCGATGTCCAGGCCCATGAACCCCGGCTTGATCTGCTCCGCGAACACCTCGATGTCGCCCGCCATCTCGCTGAACTGCGTCGAGCACACGTGGTCCACCGGCAGGTGCAGCTCGCACTTGGCCTTCGCCGCGGCTTCGATGATGCGCTTCGCCTCGGGCAGCTTGTCTTCCTCGACTTTGCTCGCTCCGACCTCGCGTCCCAGCGCCTTGAGGAACGTGTACGCCATCGCGCCGCCGATGATGATCGCGTCCGCCTTCGGCAGCAGGTTCTCGATCACACCGATCTTGTCCGACACCTTCGCGCCGCCGAGCACCACGACGAACGGCCGCGCCGGCTTCGCGAGCGCTTCGCTGAGGAACTTCAGTTCCTTCTCGAGCAGCAGCCCCGCCACCCGCGGCTTGCCCGTCATCGCCTTCGGCACCGCGAACATCGAGCCGTCCTCGCGGTGCGCCGTGCCGAACGCGTCGTTCACGTAGATGTCGCCGTACGTCGCCATCTTCGCGGCGTACGTGGCCTCGCCCTTCTTCTCACCCTTCGCGAACCGCACGTTCTCGAGTAGCAACACCTCGCCCGGCTTCAGAGCGGCCACGGCCTTCGCCGAGGCATCATCGGTGCAGTCTTGCGACGGGAACTTCACCTCGCGCCCGAGCAGCTCCGCGAGTCGCGTCGCTACCGGCTTCAGCGTGAACTCCGCCTCGTACCCCTTGCCCTCGGGCCGGCCCAGGTGAGACATCAGTACAAGCGAGCCCCCGCGGTCGAGCACGCTCTTCAGCGTCGGCAGGGCTTCGCGGATGCGGCGGTCATCGGTGATCGCGCCGTCCTCGATGGGGACGTTGAAGTCCACGCGGATGAGGACACGCTTCCCGGCGACATCGGTGGAGACGATGGATTTCTTCGGCATGGCAGGACTCCCAGCCGCGAGAGCCCGGTCCAGTGCTGCCGGCCGCCGCGGCGTATGAACAATCGAACTTACTCTAGGATCTTCGTGACTCGGCTGCGGAGCTCAGATCCGCCGTGAACCTCGATGCGGTCGCGCATGGCGCGGAGCTGGGTCGCCACCGACCCATCGATCAACTGATCGCCCACACGCAGCTTCACGCCCGCGATCATCGCGCCGTCAAGGTACGAGTGCAGCACGACCTCTTTGCCCATCACCACCTGCAGGCGCGACCGGAGCGTGTTCTTCAGCTCCTCATCGATCGGCTCCGCGGTGAAGACATCGACCTCAACGCGCCCAAACTTCTCCTGCACAACCATGTCGAACGCGGTCACGATCGACGGCAGCACGCTCAGCCGCCCCTTCGCGTTCAGCACCTGCAGAAAGCTGTTCGTGAGGTCGGAGATGCGGCCCTTGAAGATCTTCTGAAGGGCCGCCGCGCGGTCGCTCTCGCTCACCGCGCGAGAGGACAGGAACTCACCGAAGTTCGGCGTGCTCTGCGCCAGGTCGAGAATCGCCTCGAGCTCGGCCAGGCAGGTCTCCACCTGCGCACGCCCGCCCTTGGAGTCGGCGAGCTGGTACAGGCTCTTCGCGTAGACGTTCGAGACTGCGTTCGGATCAGATTGTGTCAGCGCCATCGTGGTGCTCCCTCTCGGAGATCAGTTCCGCATGCCCTGGAGCTGCGCGAGCGTTTCTTCCACGAGCGCCTTCTGGTCGCCCGGGTTCACCTGGCGACGCAGGATCTTGCCCGCCATCGCCGCCGCGAGGTTCGCCGCCTCGCCGTAAATCTCCGACACCGCGGCCCGCTTGGCCGCCTCGATATCCCGCATCGCCCGCTCACGCATCTGCGAGAGCTCGGCATCGGCCTTCGCCTTCAGATCCGCGGCGAGCGCCAACTGCTGCGCCTTGGTGCTCTCCAGCATCTTCTGCGACTCGGCCCGCGCCTGCTGCAGGCTCTGCTGGTACTGCTCCAGCGCATCCTTCGCCTGCTTGCGGGCCATCTCGGCCGACTCGATCTCCTCGCGGATCTTGTTCTCGCGGTCCGCCAGACCCTTGCTGATCACCGGCCACACCTTCAGGGCCAGGATCGCGAACACGATCCCGAACACCACCAGCGCGACGATCGCCGCCGGCACGCCCTGCGACGCCGTAGGGATCACGCCCGCCTGCTCGTGCGCGGCGTGGTCGTGGCCGTCGTGAGAGTGCGCCGCCTCCTGCGCGAAGGCCGCGGAGGCCGAGAGAACAGAGAACGTGAGGGCCGCGAAACGGGAACCGAGATTCTTCATCGTTGAACGCTCCGTGAAGTGGACGCGTGAATCAGCAAACAAGACCGACAAAGCGACGGAACGCCGGTCGGCGCCCCGCCACGTTCTTACTTGACGAAGCCGACCAGCAGGCCGACGACGACCGCGAACAGGGTCGCGCCTTCGACCAGCGCCGCCGCGAGGATCATGTTCGTGCCGATCGGGCCCTTGGCCTCGGGCTGACGAGCGATGGACTCGAGCGCGCCCTTGCCGATCATGCCGATGCCGATCGCGCCACCGATGACG
>JBMOHX010000490.1:0-2917 GCA_049317625.1 Phycisphaerales bacterium | reverse complement strand
CGCCGAGCTCCACCTCGACCGCAAGCTCGTCGAGAAGCGCGTCTATCCCGCGATCGATGTCGCGGCCTCGGGCACGCGTCGCGAGGAGCTGCTCCTGGATCCCAAGGAACTCGAACTTGTGTACCGGCTCCGCAAGGTGCTGAGCGACATGAACGTTGTCGAAGCGATGGAGCTCCTCAAGGCCCGTCTCAAGAAGTACAAGACCAACGCGGAGTTCCTCATGAACCTCGCGATGGGCTCCTAACGCCCGGAACCGCTGGAGGCTGACATGGACGCTGGCCGCGGCATGACAAAGACACCGGTCGTGGGGCTCGCCATCCGCTCCGTCGCGGCGAGCCTTTGGGCGGGCGTCATGGTCATCCTCGGGCTGGTCGTGCTGTTCGAGGGCCCGGGGCCGCTCCCGTTCCCCCCTCAGTTGTTTGCGCTGCTGGGGGTCGCGGCGGTGGCGGGCGGGCAGTTCGTGTTCATGGTGCTGGTCGCGGACCGTCTGCTCCGCGGCGCGCACCGGCGCGCGGTCGTGATGATCGAAGTTGGAACCTTTGCCCTGTTTGTCGCCGGGGTCGGCGCGACGATGGGGCTTTTCGCGATGGGGACATGGGCGTGAAAGCAGTACTCGGAGCGTTGATTCTGGTTGCCGTCGCAGGGAGCGCCGTCGCGCAGGGACCCGTCCCCGCCCCCGCGGTACCGGATGTGCCGGCCGCCAAGCCAGGGTTCCCCGGCTCGCCTTCTCTGAAGGACTCACTCCTGGCGCCCGTCGTCGCCCGCGAGCTCCGCCGTCTGGCGATGCTGGAGATCCGATCGCTGGAGACGCCAGCGGGGGACGACTACGTGTGCACCGGTCACCTGCTCGCGCTGGCGGACTCGTGCCAGACGGACAGCAAGGAACAGCTTCGCCGCAGGATCGAGGCGGCCTTCAACGCCGGTGACACCGCCGCGATCGACGCGCTCAGCCGCCGGCTGATCGCCCTCGACCCGAGCGACACGCTGACCCAGCTGAGACTCGTCTCGCTCTCGATCGGCCGTCTGCAGACCGCGGAAGAACGGCTCTCGGCGCTCGATCGTCTGCTGGGCCCCGCGGGCGACAAGCTCGACCCCGCCGTCCGTAGCCGCCTCGCGGTCGACGCCGCGAACTTCGCAAGGGAGCGGGGCGACACCCAGGGCTACGCCGACCGGTTGCGGAGGGCCGCAAAGCTCGACAGCACGAACAAAGACGCCGCGATTCTGCTGTACCAGTTTTTCGTCGAGTCCAGCAACGATCCGGTCGGCGCGACGGAGTTGCTCGCGAACCTCCTCCTCGCCGACCCGATCGATCCCGCGGTTCACGTGATGCTGCGCGACGCGATGCTCGATCAACGTGCGATGTCTCAGGCCTTGCGCTTTCACAACGCCCGGGGCGCGGTGCTCGCGCGGCTCGGCACCG
Organism: Phycisphaerales bacterium; assembly: GCA_049317625.1. Classification (GTDB taxonomy): domain Bacteria; phylum Planctomycetota; class Phycisphaerae; order Phycisphaerales; family UBA1924; genus JBEIUO01. The sequence continues at coordinate 1,497 of JBMOHX010000490.1, read as the reverse complement.
AGCCAGCGCCCCGCGACTTGCTCGCGGACGCCATCATGGCGTGGTACACCAAAGGCGCTGAAGTCGTGCTCACGCAGGTGGAATCCGAGCTTTACGCGATGCGGGATCAGCGCGGGCGTGAGGTCGCCGCGCAAGACCCCGCCCTCCGCGCCAACGCCGACAAACCGGAGAACATCCGACTCGGTCTCGACTACGAGATGGCCCGCATTGCCAGCGCGGCTGCCCTGGGCCGCGCTGCGTCGCTCCAGGAAGCCCTCGGCGATATGAACGCGACCGTCTCGGAAGGCCTGAGGGACTACTTCAATCCCGAGCAGGCGGAGGCCAATCTCAACAGCGAGCAAGCAACCGCCCAGGTTCGCGCGGCCGTCATGTCGCTCCTGCTCTGGCAGTTGGCGGTTGGCCCGGAACTCGGTCCGATCGAGGAGAACATCACCGGGTTTGAGAAGCTGAAGCAGGAGAGCCCCAGCGATCTGTTGCTGCTCCGGGCCTGGCTCGCCTTTCGGCGCGACGACCTCCCCGGGGCCCAGTCGTTGCTCTCCCAGGCAGATCCCTCCGCGTGGGGCGCGGTGCTCGCCGCGGAGATCGCCGCGAAGCAAGGGGACAAGGCCGCCGCAGTCGCGCTCTTCGTCGACGTCAACCGCGGCTTGCCGCTCGACACACTGGGTGCCTACGCGTTCGAACGCGCCAAGGCGGTGGACCCCGCCTCGGTGCTTCCCGACGCCGTCGGCAAGCGTGTCGCGGCAGTCGGTGACTCCATCCCCAAGTGGATCGACCGCATGGCCGACGACGCGCGCGTTCACCAGAGTCTCAAGGTCACCACGACGAGCACCACCGTTGGTCCGCTCGAAAACGTCCAGTACGAGATCGCGCTGAAGAACATCTCGCAGATCCCCCTCGCTCTCGCGCCCGACCGCGTGCTCAACTCCCGCATCATGTTCGCCCCCGCTCTCGAGGCGTTCGCGGGATCGGTGCACACCGCCGAGCCCGAGGTCTTTGAGATCGGAGGCAGACTCCGGCTGCTCCCGGGTGAAACAGCCACCCTCGTCTGCGAACCCGACGTCGGCGTCGCGGGCTGGATGGCCGGTGTCTGGTCCAGGTCGCCGACACGCCTCCGCTGGCGCGTCATCCAGGGCTACGAACCGCACATCGCCAACTCGCGCCGACCAGGGCCGGGATGCTCAGAGCTCTTCACCGAGACACTCGTCCGCCGCGGCCTCGCGGAGGCCGAGCAGAACGACCCGGACCTGATGAACTCCGTGAAGTTCGCGAGCGAGTCAAGATTGCAGGCGGTGCTGTACGCCGCGCGGTCCTCGTTCTTCGGGCTCGCGGGCAACGGCAGCGCCCCCCCGAACCCCGGCGGCCTCGGGCAGGCCCTCGCGGACGCCTACTCGTCGTGGACCCCCGCGGGTCGCGCGATGGCCCTGTGCATTCTGCCGCCCGGGTCCCAGATCAAAGAGCTCGCGGTCTTTGATCTCGCGGCGACCGCCGAGACCGACC
>JBMOHX010000489.1:0-2919 GCA_049317625.1 Phycisphaerales bacterium | reverse complement strand
CAGTCCCTCGAAGGCGTCCTTGCCGTAGTAGCACTGACCCTTGTAGATCGAGCGGAGGTGCCCCTCGCAGTAGTGGCGCGTGAGGGCCGCGCCGCCAAGGAGCACCGGAGGGGCCATGCCGTCCTCGTTCAACTGCCGGAGGTTCTCCTCCATCACGTTGACGGACTTCACAAGCAGCCCGCTCATCCCGATCGCATCGGCCTTGTGCTCACGCCACGCCTTCACGATGTCCGCGATCGGCTGCTTGATGCCGATGTTCAGCACCTTGTACCCGTTGTTGCTCAGGATGATGTCCACGAGGTTCTTGCCGATGTCGTGCACGTCCCCCTTCACCGTCGCCAGCACGATCGTGCCCTTGGCCTGCCCCGCGACCTTCTCCATCAGCGGCTCGAGCTTCGACACCGCCATCTTCATCACCTCGGCGCTCTGCAGCACGAAGGGCAACTGCATCTGCCCGCTGCCGAAGAGCTCGCCGACGGTCTTCATGCCGTCGAGCAAGTGATCGTTGATGATGTCCAGCGGACGGTACTTCTCGAGCGCCTTCTGCAGCGTCGCGTCGAGCCCTTCCTTCTCCCCGTCGATGATGTGCTCTCGGAGCGACTCCTCGATCGTCCGGTCCTTCGCGGCTTTCTTCACCGTCGCCGCGCCCGCATCAGAATCCGGGAACATCGCGACAAACGCCTGCAACGGGTCGTACCCCTCGCGCCGGCGGTCGTACACCAGGTCCATCGCCGCGTCCCACTGCTCCGCGGGGATCCGGTTCTTCGGGAGGATCTTGCTGAAGTGCACGATCGCGCTGGTGAGCCCCGCGTTCTGCAGTTCGTGCAGGAACGCCGAGTTCAGCACCACGCGTGCCGCGGGCTTGAGGCCGAACGAGCAGTTCGAGAGGCCCACGGTCGTCTGGCAGTTCGGGAACCGCTCCATGATCCGCCGCACGCCCTCGACGGTCTCAAGCCCCGACCGTCGGTCGCTCTCCATGCCCGTCGAGATCGGCAGCACCAGCGGATCAAACAGCAGGTCCTCCGGCGCGAGCCCGTGCACGCCCACCGCGCGCTCGTACGCCCGCGCGGCGATCGCGAGCTTCCGTTCGGCCGTCCGCGCCATCGACGCCTCTTTGTCCTCGTCGATCGACCCGATCACCAGCCCCGCGCCGTACTTCTTCGCCAGCTCGCACATCACGTCGAACTTGTGCTCACCGTCCTCGAAGTTCGCCGAGTTGATGATGCACTTGCCGCCGCTGTGCTTGAGCCCCGCCTCGATCGTCGCGATCTGCGTCGAGTCCAGCATCAGCGGAACGTTTACCTGCCGCACCACCCGCCGCACAACCTCCGCCATGTCGCGCGCGTTGTCCCGCCCCGCGTAGTCGACGTTCAGATCAAGCACGTGCGCGCCGTCGTGCCGCACCTGTTCGCGCGCGAGCGAGACGATGCCGTCCCAATCTTCCGCTTCCAGCAACCGCTTGAACGCGCGGCTCCCCGAGGCGTTCATCCGCTCGCCCACGATCAGAATCGATGTGTCCTGCCGGTACGTCTGCGGGCTGTACAACGAGGTCACGCTCGCCGCGGGCGCGACGAAGTGGGGGGGCTGGGCCACCAGCTTCCGCCCCGCAGTCTTTCCGCCGTGCCCGATCGACTCCACCTCGCGCACCAACTCCGCGATGTGCTCCGGCTTGGTGCCGCAGCACCCGCCGACGATCCACACGCCATCTTCGGCGAGGAACCCCTCCATCGCCTCCGCGAACGGCCGCGCGCCCAGCGGGAACTCCGTCTTCCCCGCCACCAGCACCGGCAGCCCCGCGTTGGGCATCACGCTCACCCGCCGCGGCACGTTGGTCCCGGGCATCACACCCATCGCCGGCCAGTGCTTGCCGAGCCAACGCACGTGGTCGCGCATCTCCACCGGCCCGGTCGCGCAGTTCAGCCCCAGCGAGCAGATCGGGTACCCGGCCAGCGCGTACGCCGCGGCGGCGATCTCCGTGCCAAGTAGCATCGTCCCCGTGTTCTCGATCGTGACCGACGCCATGATCGGGATCTCGACGGGCGTCTTGCCCTTCGACGCGAGCGCATCCACGATGGCGTTCATGACGCACTTGATCTGCAAAATGTCCTGGCAGGTCTCCACGATGAAACAGTCGACGCCGCCGTCGATCAGCCCGATCGCCTGCGCGCGGTAGCTCGCGAACATCCCGTCCCAGTCGATGTTCCCCAGCGTGATCAGCTTGGTCCCCGGCCCCATGCTGCCGGCGACGAAGCGAGGCTTGTCCGAAGTCGAGAACTTCGCCGCAGCGCCGCGAGCAACTTCCGCGGCGAGTTTGTTCAGCTCATACGCCCGGGCCTCGAGCCCGAACTCGGCGAGCACGTGCGGCATCCCGCCAAAGGTGCAGGTCTCGAGGACGTCGGCCCCCGCCGCGAGAAAGGACTCATGGATGGCGCCGATGACGTCCGGGCGGGAGGAGACCAGGATCTCAGGACAGTTCTCGCACCCCTGGTAGTCGCCGTCGACGGTGAGGTCGTACGCGTGCGTGGCGGTGCCCATGGCCCCGTCGAAGACGAGGCGGCGGCGGGAGAGGTGGGAGAGGAACAGGCTCGGCATAGGGCGTCTCAGAGAACCTCAGGATCGGCTCCGAGGCCCCACGACCGGGCGCTGGAAGGCCGACTTTCACGGCGAACTGGATGTGGTATCCGAATATTCGGATGAACGGATGAAGCGTATCCCGGCGGGAGCGGCGGTCAAGGGTCCCAAAAATCAACCGACCCGGCGGGTCTGTGCCGGGTCGAGGGATCGATGTGGGAGACGTGACCGAACCGCCGGCTTACTTCTTCTTGGCGAAGTAGTTGCCAGCGTACTTGCGCTGGAACTTCTCAACGCGGCCCGCGGCGTCGACGAAGGTCTGCTTGCCGGTGAAGAAGGGGTGCGAGC